>CADBLM010000137.1 GCA_902795445.1 uncultured Bacteroidia bacterium | reverse complement strand
GGGGACGCCCGGCCTTGCTCCGGACGAAAAACCTGTCATCCACTACGACAGCGACTTTACCGTGCAGGCTGACGAAGCGACCAAACTCTCTTTTGATGCTTTGGACGACTATGCGTTGAAATGGACGGCGGATGATGAAATTTTCATCTCCAACGGGTCGGCTTCCAAAAATTATTTTGTCAAGACGGGCGGTTCCACCCATGCTCCCTTGTATTTCACCGAGGGAGAAGACCTTTCCGGTTCCTCTTTTTATGCCGTGTTTCCGGCGGAGGGGGCTGCCTGGTCCGGCGGGACTTATACGGTGGTCATTCCGACGGAGCAGACCTGTGTCTCCGGCGGCTTCGACCCTGCCGCTTTTCCGATGGTGGGTACTTGCGGGGCGGTGAAGGCCTTGCAGTTTAAGAATGCGGGTGCGGTATTGGCCATCAAGCCTGTTTCCGGTCTGTCTTCCTCGAAGATTACGAGCCTTACGCTTTCGGCCAATGAGCGGCTGGCGGGAACCTGTTCGGTGGCCTGGGACGGCAGCGGCGATCCGGCCGTTACCTGTACGGGCAATACCTCCGTGAGGCTGGACTGCGGAGACGGGGTGGACTGGGGGACGACCCTCTATGTGTGCGTTGCGCCCGGCACCTATACGGATTTTTGCGTGGAAGTGGCATATACAGGCTCCACCGGACAGGCGCATTACACCTGGCGCAGCGACCTGGTGGTGAGCCGTTCGACCATCAAACGCCTGACGGTGGACTTTACCGATGTGGTGAAATATACCGACCTGACGACCCTCCATCCCGTGTCCCGCACGGCGATGGCCGCCCAGACGGCCAACTGCTACCTGATTACGGACGACGCCGGCGGGAAATATCGCTTTCCGGTGACGGTGAAGGGCAACGGCGTGCCGACGACGTATTGTAAAGACAACGGTTATTCCGTCAAAATCTCCCCGAAGGATATCGAGGATGTGTATGTGTACGAAAGGACGGGCAAGGGTGCTTGCGCATCCACGATTTTTTCCGAAGAACCGGTGTTGATAGGGGACTATATTTGCTTTGAACTTCTGGCCGTAGGACCGGCTACCTTTTCCGGCTATACCTATGGAACCTCGTACGCGGATGATGCCGGTACCGCCCTCGTCGCCGTGTCCGCCAATGCCGACTGGACCTCCGGCGAAGGGCTTGACGCCTTGTGGTCGTGGATGATTTGGTATTGTCCGGCAGTAATGGATTATAAGATTCCAGAAATCAATGGATATACTTGGCTGAGCATCAATTTGGGAGCCTGGACGACTGCCTATTCGATGGAGTTTCCTATGTATATGGGGTATTATTATCAGTGGGGGCGAAAGGATCCTTTCCAGGCAGGAAAAGAAGCCCTGACCGGTAATTTCCTGGACAAATCTTCCATACAGGGGTCGTTGCCCCTGTCCATAGCCAATCCCAATGCCTTTTATGGGAAAGATGAAGACGGTAAAAGGGATTGGGCGCAGGGAAGCGGTACCTACTATGACTGGTGGAATGCCAATCAGAAGGAGCCACTTCAAGATAATCTGCCTATCGTTAAAACGATGTTCGACCCTTGTCCGGCCGGATACCACGTCATGTCCAACCAAGCGGCAACTGCACTGAATAATCTCGCCAGTCCTCGTAGCTCATCGGGAACTTCGCTGGGGTTTGGTGGTGTCGGCGGATGGGGGATTAATTTCCCTTCTGCGGGACGACGCAATCCGAGACTCCCCGACGACTATGATCGCGCCTTTCAATGGCTGGCGGCAGCCGGGTCTTCTGATACGGGCTATCTATTCTCCACTTATTCAACGGATGATAAAGAAAGTGCAGACTATCATAAGAGTATAATTGACCGCCTTCATCGATACTATGCTATGCCCATCCGCTGCGAAAAGGAATAATGGGCCATTACGGCTTTGCGGGTTTAAACGACAACTTCATCGTTTTTCGCAGTCCGCCTCTTCCTCTTTGATAATCGGCGGAGATTGATTATCTTTGCAGGTTTCAATGACGGTACAGACATTCAGAACGCTGTTTCCCGCGCTCGACGGGAACGTGTACGGGAAGGCTCTCGTATATTTTGACAATGCGGCCACTTCGCAGCGGCCCGCTTCGGTCATTGACAAATATGCCCGGATGAGCCGCGAGGCCAACGCCAACATCTACCGGGCCGTCCACAAACTTTCCGCCGACGCGACCGAGGCTTACGAGCAGGGACGTGAGGCTGTGCGCGCTTTCATCGGCGCCGCGTCCCGGGAAGAAATCATTTTTACGTCCGGCTGTACCGCCGCCGTCAATACGGTCGCGTACAGTTTCGGCGAGGCCTTCGTCCGGCCCGGCGATGTCATCGTCGTCGGCGAGGCGGAGCATCACTCCAACCTCGTTCCCTGGCAGCAGCTCTGTCTTCGCAAGGGGGCTGACCTCCGCGTTCTGCCCGTCGATGAGGAGGGACATTGGCAGTTGGACGAACTCGGGCGGCTGCTCGGTGCACAGCCGGACGGAGCCGCTTCCCGTGTCAAACTGGTCGCCGTCGCCCATATCAGCAACGTGCTGGGACTGGTCAATCCGGTGGAAGAGGTCATCGGAATGGCCCACGCAGCCGGCGTCCCGGTGCTGGTGGACGGCGCCCAGGGCGTCGTCCACGAAGCGGTGGACGTGCAGGCGATGGACTGTGATTTCTATTGCTTTTCCGGCCACAAACTCTACGCGGCTCCCGGTACGGGTATCCTCTACGGCAAGAAGAAATGGCTGGAGGCGATGCCGCCCTTCCTTTTCGGCGGGGAGATGGTCGATACGGTGACCCTCGAAAGGACGACGTTTGCCGGTCTTCCTCACAAGTTTGAAGCCGGAACGGGCAATTTTACGGCCGTCGCCACCTTCCCGGAAGCGATGGAGACGGCGCGCCTGGCCCGTGACCCGCAGCTGCTGGCCGCTTTTGACGAGACCTGCCGCTGCCTGGAGGACGCCTTGAAGGCCCGGAGTGACATCCGTCTGTACGGGGCCTCCGGAGATGCGGCAGGCCCGTACCGCCGCGCCGGTGTCTGTTCCTTTACGGTGGACGGGGTCCATCACGAGGACTTGGCCCAGCTGCTGGACAAGATGGGCGTCGCCGTCCGCAGCGGACTGATGTGCGCGGAACCGGTCATCCGGCATTTCGGCGTCAGCGGGATGCTCCGTGCCTCCCTTCTGCCCTACAATACGCTGCAAGAAGTGGAGTATTTTATGCAATGTCTCGACAAGGCCGTTGCGATGTTGCGTTAGCATCCTGCCTCTCGCGGCGCTGTCCGGCGGGGAGGCGTGACCGGTATCCGGCTTCCGGTCGCAAAGATGGAAGGAAGCCGGCAGTTGATAAAGAAAGATTATGACGATAGAGGAAAAACAGGAAGAACTGGTCGAGGATTTCTCGATGTATGACGAGTGGCTCGACAAGTATGAATATCTCATCGAACTGGGCAAGGCCCTGCCGGCTTTCCCGGAAGAGAAAAAGACTGACGACCGCCTCATCAAGGGCTGCCAGTCCCGTGTCTGGCTCGATGCCGGGATGGACGGCGGAAAGATAGTCTTCACGGCCGACAGCGATGCGATTATCACGCGCGGCATCATCGCGATGCTCATCTCGGTCTATTCCGGCCGCACGCCGGAGGAAATCCTGACTTCCGACGATGCGTTTCTCGACCGCATCGGGCTGCGGGAAAACCTGTCCCCGACCCGGCAGAACGGCCTGCTTTCGATGATGCGGACCATCAGGGACCTGGCCGAATCCCACCGCAACTGACAGGAACCCTGCGAAAAAAGGAAGAAAGATGAATTTGGAAAGAGATATCGTTTTGGCGCTCAGGACCGTCTATGATCCTGAAATCCCTGTAAACATCTACGATCTGGGCCTGATTTACGAACTCCGGGTGGACGAGGAACACCACGTCTATATCAAGATGACCTTCACGGCGCCCAACTGTCCGATGGCGGACGAGGTGCTCGCACAGGTGCGCGAAGTGGTGGAGGATGTGCCCGGGGTCGTCAGCGTGGACATCGACCTGGTGTTCGAACCGGCCTGGGACAAGAGCCGCCTGTCCGAAGAGGCGCGCATCGCCCTCGGGATGGACGAGGACGAGTGATTACATTCCGCTGTGCCCGAATCCGCCGGCACCACGTTCGGTGTCGTCAAGTTGTTCCGCCTCTTCCCACTCCACGGTCTCGTGGCGGGCGATGACCATCTGCGCGATGCGTTCTCCCGGATTGACCGTGAACGCTTCCCGGGAGAGGTTGACCAGGATCACGCAGATTTCGCCGCGGTAGTCGGCGTCGATGGTTCCCGGCGTGTTGAGGACCGTGATGCCTTTCTTGGCGGCCAGGCCGCTGCGGGGACGGACTTGGGCCTCATAGCCCCGGGGCAGGGCGATGAACAGCCCCGTGGGGATGACGGCCCGCTCCAGGCTTTCCAGGGTGACGCTTTCCTTCAGGTCGGCTTTCAGGTCCACGCCGGCGGACTGCGGGGTGGCGTATTGCGGGCAGGGCCACGCGGATCGGTTGATGATTTTGACTTTCATACTTGTTGGCGGGAGCCCGATGCGGCTCCATCTGCGCAAAGGTAAAAAAAAAATCTGCCAAACGGGCGGAAAAATCGGAGTTTTGCTTACCTTCGCGGAGTGTTATCGGGATTGTCCGCTATGTCTTCGTCCTCTCAAACTTCTGAAGCCCTGTATCTGTCCCTCGGCAGCAATGCCGGAGACCGCGAAAACAATATCCGGCGGGCCCTGCGGATGCTGGAACAGAAATGGGGCGTGCCCTGCGACGCCTGCTCGTCCTTGTTGGAGACCGAGCCCTGGGGCCGGTGGAAAGGGGAGGCCGCTCCCTTCCTGAACGCGGTGGCCCGTTTCATTCTTCGCCCGCATCCCGGCCTGAACACCGCCGACGGACGGCCCGCCTTGTCGCAGGAGGCGGAAGCCCTGTCCCTGCTGGCCGACTGCAAGGCGGTGGAAAGGGCTCTCGGCCGCGAGGAAATCCTCGAATACGACGATGACGGCGAGCGGATTTACCATCCCCGTCCCATAGACATCGACCTCCTCCTCTGGGGAGACCGCCGCATCAGCCTGCCGGCCCTGACGATTCCCCATCCGCTGATGGACCGGCGGGACTTTGTCCTCCGTCCCCTCGCGGAAATCGCGGGAAAAGATTTTTTGGGGAAAATCCGCTGATGTCTTAACTTTGTTCCGATTTTATCATACGCCCGTGATGAGAAAACTGATTCTTTCCATAGCGGCTCTGTCGATGAGCCTCATCGCCTTTTCCCAGGCCCAGTTCAGCGGAATGGCCTGGAGCCTTCAAAATCACGATGTCCGTTCGCAGGCGATGGGCGGTACATCTTCCCTCGCCAATCAGTTCGGTATGGCCGGGCTGGGCAATCCGGCATCCATCGTCTTTTCCGAGTTTACCCTGGTGGACCAGCGGGTCAACCTCAGAGGGGAATATGCCGGCGTGGACCGCGAAAAAACCTTTACCTTCGGGGCTTCCGGGGGCTGGCAGTTCTACCGTCCGCAGGCGACGCATTTCGCTTATGCTTCGGCATCGGCGCGCATCGGCATCGTCGGCATCAGCGCGGCCTATATCGCCGGTTTCGGCGCTTCGGACGATCCGTACTGGAAGGCGCTGAACTATGTCGGCCGCGACCGGCAGATCAATCTGGGCGTGGCCGTGCGTATCTTCCCGATTTTTTCCGTCGGCGGCAGCGTCAAATTCATCACCGAGAATTATGATGTGTCCGGCAGCCGGCGCAAACTCTTCAGCGGCGACCTGTTCGCGATGCTGGACTGGAACGGGTTCCGGGCGACGGCCGGCGTGAGAAACCTCAGCGGCAGTTACCGCGCCGGGGCGACCGACTATCGTATGCCCTATTCTTATGTGGTCGGAGCCGGGTATAAACTGGATGTGCTGACCGATGTCTTCTGCTTTGAAGTCGATGCCGAGTACGAGGCGTTCCGTTCGGGCGCTTCCCTGCTCAGCCGGGCCGGTTTCGGCGCTTCCCTGCGTTTCCTTGGCTTCCTGGCCGTCCGCGGCGGTTATAACTGGGGCGGGGCGAGCCCCGTGCCTACTTATGCCAGTATCGGTCTCGGGGCCGGTATCGCCCGAATCATCGAACTGGAAGCCTGCTACCTTTTCAACCGCGACGGCCGTTCCCAAGACTTGATGGGCTTCCAGCTCAATGTCAAGTTCTAAATCCGTCCGGCGCTTGCCAGTGATGAAATTTATATTTATCTTTGTGCAAATTGGGGATGCCTGCGGCTTGTGGGCGGACGCGATGTTAAAGAGAATGTTTAACAAGAAGCGATGAAAAAACTTTTATTGGGTGATGAGGCGCTGGCGCTTGGCGCCATCCACGCGGGGCTGTCCGGCGTGTATGCCTATCCGGGCACGCCCTCTACGGAAATTACTGAATTTATCCAGGCTGACCCCGTCGCGCGGCAGCGCGGCGTCCACAGCCGCTGGTGTACCAATGAGAAAACCGCGATGGAAGCGGCGCTCGGGATGTCCTATGCCGGCAAGCGGGCCCTCGTCTGTATGAAGCACGTGGGGATGAATGTCTGCGCCGATGCGTTTGTCAATGCGGCCGTCACCGGCGTCAATGGCGGTGTGGTCGTAGTGGCGGCGGACGACCCGTCGATGCATTCCTCCCAGAATGAACAGGACTCGCGTTTCTATGCCAAGTTTGCGATGGTGCCCGTTTTCGAGCCCTCCAATCAGCAGGAAACCTATGATATGATGGCCGACGCTTTCGCGCTTTCCGAGCGCGCCGGTCTGCCCGTGGTGATGCGGATGGTGACCCGTCTGGCCCATTCCCGCGCCGCCGTGGCCGTAGCGGAAAATGCCGGTGCGGAGAACGCCCTGCATCTGTCAGAAGACCGGGGCTGGGTCCTCCTGCCCGCCATCGCCCGGCGTCAGTATGTCAAACTGATTGACAAGCAGGCCGCCCTCGTGGAGGCGGCTGAAAAGTCCGCCTACAACCGCTTGGAGCAGGCCGCTGCGGATACTCCTCTGACGGTCGTGGCCTGCGGTATCGCTTATAATTATGTGAAGGAGGCCTTGCAACGCGGCGCCCGGGCGGCTTCCGTCCTCAAACTTTCGCAATATCCGCTTCCGGCGGAGCAGCTCCGCGCCATCGACGCCGCCGGCGGCAAGGTGCTGGTGGTCGAAGACGGCCAGCCCGTCGTGGAGGAACTGCTGCACGCGCAACTCTCCGACCGCTGCACGGTGGCCGGCCGGCTGACCGGCGACCTGCCCCGCACCGGAGAACTCACGCCCGACAATGTCGCGGCGGCCCTGGGCCTTCCGGCCCCGGAGGGCCAGCCGGCGAGCGACGTGCTCGCCGCCCGGCCCCCGCAACTCTGTCCGGGTTGCGGCCACCGCGATGTCTATACCGCCCTCAACAAGGTGATGGAAGACTATCCCGAAGGCCGCGTCTTCGGCGACATCGGCTGCTACACCCTCGGTGCCCTGCCTCCCTTCAAGACCCTGGCCTCCTGCGTCGATATGGGCGCCTCCATCACGATGGCCAAAGGGGCAGCCGACGCCGGCGTGTTCCCGGCCGTGGCCGTCATCGGAGACTCCACCTTCACCCATTCCGGGATGACCGGCCTGCTGGATGCCGCCAACGAGAACACCCCCATCACCGTCGTCCTCTCCGACAACCTGACCACGGCGATGACCGGCGGGCAGGACTCGGCCGGCACGAGCAAGTTCGAAGCCATCTGCATCGCCCTCGGCGTGCCGCCCGAGCACGTGAAGGTGGTGGTGCCGCTCCCGGCCAATATGGAAGAAATCACCCGCATCCTGCGTGAGGAGCTCAACTACAAGGGCGTGTCCGTCATCATTCCCCGCCGGGAATGTATGCAGACCCTCCGCCGTCACAAGGCAGGGAAAAAATAATGGATGCTTTGCCGGCATCGTTTTACGAAATGCCGGGACAAGCCTTCAAATAGGAATATAAGCGTATGAAGAAAGACATCATATTGTGCGGCGTGGGCGGACAGGGCATCCTGTCCATCGCCACGGTCATCGGCGAGGCCGCCACGAAAGAAGGGCTGACCCTCAAGCAGGCCGAGGTCCACGGAATGAGCCAGCGCGGGGGAGACGTGCAGAGCAACCTGCGTCTGTCCGACGGGGAGATTTTCAGCGACCTCATCCCGCTGGGTACGGCCGACCTGGTCATCTCGATGGAGCCGATGGAGGCCCTGCGCTATCTGCCCTGGCTCTCCCGGGACGGCGTGGTCATCACTTCTTCCAAACCTTTTGTCAATATCCCGGACTATCCGGCGGAAGAGGCCCTCGAATCGGCCCTTGCCGCCCTTCCGCACCTTGTCCGGGCAGATATCGAGACCCTTGCCAAGCAGGCGGGCAATCCCAAGGGGGCCAATATGGTCCTGCTCGGAATGGCCGCCTCCCACATCGGCATCGTTTCGACCGATGACCTTCGGGAAGCGCTGGCGCGCATCTTCGCCCGCAAAGGTGACGCCGTCGTGGAAGCCAACCGCCACTGTTTCGACCTCGGACTGGCCGCAGCGAGGTAGCCGGGTCTTCCCTTTTTAATCATACTAACTAAAAAATAACCATGAAAAAACAATTCTTCCCTCTGTTGCTGGTGCTTCTGCTGTCCGTCGCCTGCAGCAAATCGACCCTGACGCTCGACAGGAGCGAACTGACCCTGACCGACCAGGGTATGTACCTTACGGCCACCGTCAATCCTCCGCAGGAACTCGTGTGGACCAGTTCGAATGAGAAAATCGTCCAGGTCTGGAACGGTATTGTCATGCCCGTCAGCAACGGCACGGCCGTCGTGACGGTCAGCACCCTGGACGGGAAGGCCTCGGCCAGCTGTACCGTGACGGTTTCCGGACATGCCCGCGATTTGTCGAAAGACGGGGCGGCCAACTGCTATATCATCCCCGAACCCGGCCGCTATCGTTTCAAATGCGTAAAGGGCAACAACGATACCGAAAACGTCATCAACGATGTCTCGGGGGCTAAGGTTCTGTGGGAGAGTACCTTCAAATCGTCGGTAAAGGCGGGGGACCTCGTATCCTCGATTGCTTATGAAAACAACTGGGTGACCGTTCAGACGGCGGGCCAAGCGGTCAGGGGAAATGCCGTCGTCGCGGTCTTTGACGATTCGGGTGACATCATCTGGAGCTGGCACCTGTGGTTCTGCCCGCACTTCGTTCCGGAAAACTTGCAACAGACCTATAACGACGGTACCGTCTGGATGGACCGGAACCTCGGCGCTTCGATGGACGCCCTTTCTTCCAGTTTCGGCCTGATGTACCAGTGGGGCCGCAAAGACCCCTTCCCGGGCCCTTATAATAACAACGGCGACCTTGTGCCCACCACCGGGACATTCAAAAAGGTCGAGGCGAGTGCCGATGGCAGCGGTCAGGTGAGTTATACCAATAAGAACCCGATGTCCTTTATAACGACAAGTGTCAATGACTCCAAATGGTGCTACAGGGAAGGGGAAGAGAATTGGGCCAAATTGTGGCAGGAAGCAACGAAAACCATCTACGACCCCTGTCCTCCGGGCTGGAAGGTCCCTTCGAGTACCTGGAAGGCTGCGGCGAATGGCGCAAGTGAATCTACCGCCGGACGCATCCGAAACTATGGAGGAACGATTCTGGACTATGTGGCCGATCTGGGAGCAGACCTGGCTGGAATGGGTATCCGGCAAGTGACCTATCCCGCCGCGGGATATTGGGATTATAAAGGTGATTTCGGATCAGTGAAGGAGAAGGTGTATGTGTGGTCCTGTACCCGTAGTTCAACCGATCCCGGGAGTGTGTTGTCGCTGTATGTTACCACAGAAAAAGCCCAATTCCAGATTTATAACAAACCGAACGGCGCCCGTTCCGTCCGCTGCGTCAAGGACAACTAAGCTGCCCACCCCTTTTTGCATACACGACTTTGTGTAACACAAACTTGTGTTTTGTCCGGATTTGTCGTATCTTTGTGGGTTATTTTGGTTAGAATGACTTGCAATGAAAGTTTTCAGTGAAGAACTTGTCCGGGAAGCCTGCGCGGCCGGCAGCGTGGCCAATCTCTCCACGGCGACCATCGGCGAGGTGCTGCTGGTCGCCCAATATCTGGAGCAGAAGACCGGTATCCCTTTCATCCGGATGGATCAGGGCTCGCCCGGCCTGCCGATGAATGCCCACGGCATCGAAGCGGAAATCGCCGCCCTTCGCAGCGGCATCGGCTCGCAATATCCCGCCGCCGCCGGCGTGCCGGAACTCAAGAGTGCGGCTTCGCGTTTTGTCAAAGCCTTCATCGACATCGATATTTCGCCTCGCAGCTGCGTCCCGACGACCGGCTCCGTCGCCGCGTCCTTCGGCTCGTTCATCGCCGCCACCCAGCGCATCCCCGGCAAGGACAAGGTGCTCTTCATCGACCCCGGTTTCCCCATCCAGAAGTCCCAGCTCCGCGTACTCGGTATCGGGTGGCGCGAGTTTGACATTTATCCCTGCCGTGGCGCGGAGAAACTCCGGACCCGGCTGGAGGAGGAACTTTCCCGGGGAGACATCGCCGCCATCATCTATTCCAACCCCAACAATCCGGCCTGGATTTGTCTGGAAGAGGAAGAACTGGCGGTCATCGGCGAGCTCGCCACAAAGTACGATGTCATCGTGATGGAAGACCTGGCCTACTTCTGTATGGACTACCGCCGCGACCTGGGACATCCTTTCCAGGCGCCCTACCTGCCGACGGTGGCCCGTTATACCGGCAATTATATCCTGATGCTCTCGGCCTCCAAGATTTTCAGTTACGCAGGCCAGCGCATCGCCCTGTGCTGCATCAGCGACCGGCTTTACGAGCAGCAATATCCCGCCCTGGCGGAGCGTTACAAGGATGCCGGCGTGTTCGGCGTGACCCTGACCGCTTCCATCCTCTATATGATTACCAGCGGCTGTACCGCGACGACCCAGTACGGCTATGCCCGGATGCTCGACCTTGCCTGCGACGGGGTGATCGATTTCGTGGAAGACACCCGCGAGTACGAGCGTCGGGCGGCCCGGATGAAAGCGATTTTCCTTCGTCACGGATTTACCGTCGTGTATGACCGCGACGTGACCCGGCCGGTCGGAGACGGTTTCTTTTTCACCCTCGGCTATCCCGGCCTGAGCGGGGAACAACTGCTCCTCGAACTGATGTACTACGGGGTGAGCAGCATCAGCCTGTCCACCACCGGCAGCCATAAGGAAGGCGTCCGCGCCTGCGTGAGCCGGATGCGCGAGGAACTGTACCCCGTCCTGGAGGAGAGGATGGCGCAATTTGAACAAGACCATAAACGATAAGACGATGATTTGGAATCCGAGCAAAGAATGTATGCCCGAAGAACAGAAAAGGGAACTTCAGGGCAAACGCTTGCACAAGGTGGTGGACTATGTCTATCACAATGTCCTGTTCTACCGGACGAAAATGCAGGAACTGGGCCTCGAACCCGGGGATATCCGGACCATCGACGATATCGTCAAACTGCCTTTCACGACCAAGCAGGACCTGCGGGACAATTATCCCTTCGGCCTGCAGGCGGCCCCGCAGAGCGAAATCATCCGCATCCACGCCTCGACCGGAACGACGGGCAACCCCACCATTGTGGGCTATACCCGCAAGGATATCGACATCTGGAGCGAATGTATGTCCCGCTGCCTGACCGCTTACGGGGTCCGTCGCAGCGACATCTTCTCCGTCGCCTACGGCTACGGCCTCTTTACCGGCGGCCTGGGGGTGCACTACGGAGTGGAGAACCTCGGCGCGACCGTCGTGCCCGCCTCCACGGGCGGTACGCAGAAGCACGCCAAACTGCTCAAGGACCTGGGCATCACCGGTCTGGCCTGTACGCCCTCCTATGCCCTGCACCTCGCGGAAGTCGTGGAGAAATCCGGCATCGGCAAGGATGAACTGAAACTCCGGGTGGGCGCTTTCGGCGCCGAGCCCTGGACGGAAAGTATGCGTCAGGAAATCGAGTCCCGCCTGGGCCTCAAGGGCTACAATATCTACGGCCTGAGCGAGATTATGGGTCCCTGCGTCAGTTACGAGTGCGAATGCCAGCACGGTTCCCACATCAACGAGGACCACTTCTACCCGGAAATCATCGACCCGCAGACCCTGCGGCCGATTCCTGCCGGTGAGGACGGGGAACTGGTCTTCACCACCCTGACCAAGACCGGTATGCCCGTGCTCCGCTACCGGACCCGCGACCTGTGCAGCCTCCTGCCGGGAGACTGTCCCTGCGGCCGTACCTTCGTGCGGATGTCCTCCATCAAGGGACGCACCGACGATATGCTCATCATCCGGGGCATCAATGTCTTCCCGTCCCAGGTCGAGAGCGTGCTCCTCGGCATCCCCGAGTGTGCGCCGTACTACCGCCTCATCGTGGACCGCGTCAACAATCTCGACACCCTCACAGTACAGGTGGAAGCCCGGGCCGAGTATCTTTCCCGGGATATGGACACCCTCTCTCCGATCGCCGCCCTCGAAAAGAAGGTCGCGGCCCGGCTCCGGGATGTCCTCAGCATTTCCTCCGCCGTCCAGATCAAGATGCCGGGCTCTCTGGAGCGTTTTGAAGGCAAGGCCAAAATCGTAACCGACAACCGAAAATTGATATGATCCAGCAACTGTCCGTCTTTATGGAGAACCGCACGGGTATCCTGAGCGCCGTTCTCGACATCCTCAAGCAGGCTGAAATCCAACTGTACGCCATCAGCATCGCCGATACGGCCGACTACGGCATCTGCCGCATCATCTGCGACAACCCCTCCCGGGCCCGCCAGGCCCTGATGGACGCGGGGGTCGCCGCCTCCCTCTCCGATGTCTGCGCCGTGGAACTGGACAACACGCCCGGCGCCGCAGCCGATATGGTATCGCTCTTCGCCCGCGAAGGACTGAGCCTGGCCTATCTCTACACCTTCCTGTACAAGGAGCGGCCGGTGATGGTCTTCCGGACCGATGACGCCGCCAAGGCCAAGACCATCCTCGAGTCCGGCGGACTCTGCTGTTTCAACTGGTAAAACCGGCGGCCGCCTCCGTGCGGCTGTCACAGAACGGATAATATGAACAAGAAACAAAATATCGGCACGCTGTGCGTGCAAGCCGGCTACCAGCCCGGCAAAGGCGATTCCCGCCAGGTCCCCATCGTCCAGAGCACCACCTTCAAGTATGAGACCAGCGAACAGATGGGTCGCTTATTCGACTTGGAAGAGCCCGGCTATTTCTATTCCCGTCTGGCCAACCCCACCGTGGACACCGTGGCGGCCAAAGTGGCGGCCTTGGAGGGAGGTGTCGGCGCCCAATTGCTTTCCTGCGGGCAAAACGCCAACTTCTTCGCCATTTTCAATATCTGCGAGGCGGGGGACCATCTGGTGAGCGCGACGAGTCTCTACGGGGGGACCTTCAACCTCATCAACTGGACGCTCCGCAAGATGGGCATCGACATTACCTTCGTCGATCAGAACGCTTCCGAGGAGGAAATCTCCGCCGCCTTCCGGCCCAACACCAAACTGCTTTTCGGCGAGACGCTGACCAATCCGACGGTGGATGTCTTGGACATCGAAAAGTTCGCCCGCATCGCCCATTCCCACGGCGTCCCCCTCATCGTGGACAACACCTTCCCGACCCCGGTGAACTGCCGTCCCATCGAGTGGGGCGCGGACATCGTGACCCATTCCACGACCAAGGATATGGACGGACACGGCGCGGCCGTCGGCGGCG
>CADBLM010000136.1 GCA_902795445.1 uncultured Bacteroidia bacterium | reverse complement strand
GCGTCTGCAGGTCGCATTGGTCCGTGTCCAGCGGCAGGATGCCGTCCGGGACCCATCTTTCGTGGCAGGGACAGTCCCCGTCCCACGCCTTGAAGGCGGCGGTGCGCCCGCTCAGATGTTCCCCCTCGTAATGGAAGACACGGCCGCAGAGCGAACTGACCCGTCCGGAGGCGATTGCCTCCGGACAAAGCAGTTTCAGGGCTTCCTGCACCTGTACGGCGGCGATGATGGAGGCGGAGAGTGCGCTGGTCGGCGCTTTGCCCGCGCTGACATTGCGCCGGATGATGCCCGGACAGGGCAGCCGCAACTGCAATTCTTTCAGGCCTTCCGTGCCCAGATTGCAGGCATAGCAGTTTTCTCCCGGCCGGAAGACCCGGACGGTCCCTTCCATCTCTCCGATGCCTCCGTCCACCCAGGGAACGCCGGCCCGCATACAGTTGCGGTTGATGCAATAGCGGGCCCAGCGGCTGTCCACGCAGCCGATTACGACATCCGTACGGGCGAAAACCCCCAATCCCACATCGTAAGCCGCATCCCCGAAAAAGGTCTCCACTTCCGTCTGGGGCGAGAGCCGCCGGACGGCATCCGCTGCGGCATCAATCTTGCGCCGGCGCAGCCGGGCGTCCTCCCGGGTGAACAGGACGCTTTTGCCCAGGTTGTCCGCCTCCACGCGGTCGAAATCCACGAGGGTCAGATGCCCGATGCCCGTCAGGGCGAGGTCCTTGATCACTTCGTTTCCTAACGCGCCGCAGCCGACGACCATCACTCGGGCGTCGGCTACGCGGCGGGAAGATATGAAGGACAGCTGCGTCAAATGCCGTCCCGACTGCTATTCATCACCCCCATCGGCATCATTCTCCTCATTATGCGCCTCATTGTCCGGCTGCGGTACGGCCGGCTCCACTTCCTCTACGCCGCAGGCGGCTTTGATCTGCTTGAGCACCTGTTCGTAGCCCTTGTTGTCGTACTGGATGAAGGCGCCGTGCTCGATCTGGAGCGTGCGGCCGTCCCCGTTGTCGGAAATCAGGATGCGTCCCATGCTGTTGTCCGCCCGGTAGAAATTCCTCTCTTCCGCCTTGATGAAGGGAATCTTGCCCAGCAGCTGGACCAGTGTGCTTGTACTGGACTCCTTGCCTTCATCCCCCGGATTTTCCTCACTTGACAGGGCCCGGATATATTTTCCCCATTCTACATCGTCGGGGATGTCCCCGTTGGCGACGGCATTCTCCACGCTGTCCTGGACCCCGTTATCCTCATCGCTGAATACAAAGCGGAGCTTGGCCTCGGCCTTGTATGCGGAGATGAGTTTGACGCTCAGCAGGCGGACGAGCCTCTTCTTGAACTGGGTATCCCCTTCGGCATCTGCCTCGGGCAGGGCCAGGGCGAAGTCCAGGTCGTTGCGGTTCGAGATGAAGCGATAATTGTCAGGGGAGTCGATGGCCTCGTACACCTCGTCAATCTTGTCGAGGTAGATGTCCTTTTTGTTTTCCGGGCACAGCGTGGAAGGCTTGTGCTGCGTCTTGGGGCGGAATTTCCCGACCTTGGCCAGCAATTCGTTGATGGCCTGCAGTGCCGTCGTCCTGTCCGCTTCGGGCACGGCGGCCCGCTGCTCGGCGGGAATGGCATTGGTCAGCTCGTCCATCGTGAAGTCCCGGGGATTGTCCCCCAGTCCCCGCTGGATGACGGCGGCCGCCTTGACATCGTTGCCGATCTGGGCGTTCAGATTGATCAGCGTCTGGTCCAGGGCGGTCTTGCCTGCGGCGATTTCGTTGTAGGCCTTTTTGTAGTGCGTGAGTACCGTATCGACATACGCGCTGACATATTCGATGCTTCGGCCGAGTTTGCGCAGGGCGATTTCCCGCTTGCCGAATACGCCGACGGAGGGCCGGGCGTAGGCGGTCGAAGGGATGTGGGCGTCGCCGTTGCCGGCCTCCAGTTTCATGAAACGGTGCGACTTGACGGTCAGCGTGCCTTCGATGGGCTTGAGGAAGGTGTCGATGACCGTGCGCAACAGGGGCAGGTCCAGGGCTTTCTTGGCCAGATTGTCGTAGAATATGGCTTTGGCGATTTCTGCGTCCAGGCCCGCTTTGTCCTTCTTGCGGATGGCCATGTTGATGGACTTGTTCTTGATATTCTGTCCGGCGACCAGCTTGAGGTTGTTGTTGGCGACGATTTCCACGTTCTTTCCGACGATCTTGACATCGCCGTTGGGGGCGTTGATGGTGATGCCGGTATAGGCGTTGATCTTGACGTCGCCGAAGGGTGAAGAAATGGCAATCTGCCGTTTGGCCGAATCCAGGGTCAGGTTGTAGATTCCGTATTCGTCCGACAGTTCCGTAAAGCCCAGGAGTTTGGCGGATGCGCTGTCGGAATTGACATCGGACTTGACATAGGGCACGAATGAGCGGATCAGTCCGATGGCCGGGATGATGTTTCCGACGAATCCCATGATGTCCGTGGCATCCGCCGTTTTGATGGCGTGACCGCCCGGCGAACGATAGACCGAGTGATACAGATGCTGGGTGTAGGGGGGCTGGTTGGCCTTGTTGTACAGGGAGCCGATGACAACGGGCCGTTCCATGTTGCCGCCGGCAAAATCGACCAGCACTTCGTCACCGTTCTGCGGCGTGAAAAAGACGCCCGCTTCGTTTTTGCTGGCGAAAGGCATCGTCATCCGTATCCAGGGGGACCCGGCGCTCCCTGAAGTCTCCCAGGCAAAGCGGATGCGGACCCTTCCCTGGCGGAGCGGGTCGGAGTTGCTGGTGATATAGGCCGCCTGCTGGCCGCCACGGGGGACATAATCCTCTTTG
>CADBLM010000135.1 GCA_902795445.1 uncultured Bacteroidia bacterium | reverse complement strand
TGCTGTTGTTGAGCAGGATGTCACGGTTGAGCAGCAACTTGTTGTATTCGGTGATTTGCAGCTCGGCACCGTTGTTCTTCAGCCCGGTGTTGGCCGGAATCAAAGCAGATTCGTGTGCGGGGTCCGCGATGTACTCCCGCAGGAAACGCAGGATGCTGAGCTGGTTGTTGATCTCGAAGGATTTCTGGGTCAGTTCGCCGACCTGGCTGATATAGAGTTGGGCTTCGCTCTTGACGTCCGCAATCTGGTGCTCTTCCTTGAAGTTTTTGAGCGCGTTCTCAATTTCAGACAGTTCCTTCTCGATGACAATCAGCCGGTCGTCGATGAATTTGGTCGTATTGTTGGCCGTCTTGTTGGCGTTTTCAATCCACAGGTTGTTGTAGCTGTCGATCAGGGTGGAGAGGATGTTTTCCGCCCTGCGGGCGTGTTCGTCGCGGACCCGGAGGACGACGACGGAGTTCTGCTTGTTGGATACGCTGACGCTGAGCGCTCCGTTGAAGGCTTTGGCCCGGGCTTTGGCGTTGACCCAGGTGACGGTGATGTCGTGGCTCCATTTGTCCGCTCCGGCGGCGGGGTGGAGGATGAGCCGGCCGACAGCCGTTTCAAGCGTGTCGGAGAGCGCACCCTCGACGGCCTTCGTTTTCAGCGCTTTCCCATTGACCTTGAAATTGTCCAGGACCAATCTGTTGTCCGCTTTTTTGTGGACGACCATAGAAAAACTTCCCCGCACGTCGCTCGATACGATGCTCATCTGGAAGGGCTTTTTCTCGTCCAGGGACACTTGCCGGAGCAGTTGCTTTTCACTGTATGAGGTCTCAAGTCCCAGTTGCCGGACGACGTGTTCCATCAGGTCGGGAGAGGCGAGGGCTTCCACTTCATTATAGACATTGACGCCGTTGGTGAAAGTGTTCCGGCGATAAAGGGTGTTGCTGAAGGACGTGATGTCCTTCAGCGCGGAACTCTGACCGCTCTCATCCACGATGATTTTTGCCGTGCGCGTGTAGTAGGAAGGCTGACGGTAGGAATAGAGGCCTGCCAGGAGCAGGCAGACGATGATGCTGCCGAGGCACCACCATTTGAAATCCCAGAGGCTCAGCCACAGTTCGCTCAGGCTCAGCCCGTTTTCGGGCAGTTCGCCGTTTCCGTAATTGTTATTGGGGTTGTAGTTTTCGTTGCTCATATCCGTTATCTCCGAAGGGTCAGGTTGACAATCAGGGTGGTGATGGTTGCGAGGAAGGAACCGATGGTCACCCACAGGCTGACGCTCTTGATGTTGTTCTCGTTGATGGTGGACTGTCCGGCCCGGACGTGGTTGGGCTCGACATAGACGATATCATTCTGCTGGAGGTAGTAGGCCGGGGACTTGAACAGGTCCACGCTGCGAAGGTCGAGCTGGTGGATGTTGCGCTCGCCGTTCTGTTCGCGGATGACGAAGACCCGGTCGCGGCGTCCGTAGATGGTCAGGTCACGCGCCATACTCAAGGCGTCCAGCACGGTCATCCTGTCTCCGGAAAACGCATAGGTGCCGGGGTTGGTGACTTCGCCGGTCACGGCCACTTTGAAATTGATGAACTGGACGGTCACGATGGGGTCCTTGAGCATCTGGCTCGCGATGATTTTCTCCTTGACGAGGTCGGCCGTTTCCTGGCGGGACAGGCCTTCGAGTTTGAGGGTTCCGAGGATGGGAAAATCGATGGTCCCTTCATCGCTGACGGTATAGCCCAGCAGCCGCATACTGGTACCGTTCTCTGAAATCTCCGATCCGGCCTGGTAGGAATAGACGGGAAGGTTGAACATCGTGGCCAGTTCGGGGTTGCGGCTGGACACGACGATGGACAGCATATCGCGGGGCTGGATGCGGATGGTGTTCAGATTGCCGATCTGCTCGCTCTGCCCCGGCTTGACATCCTGGATATAGTTGATCTTTTCGTATGTCCGGCAGGAGGCGACGGACAAAGTCAGTAAGGCAAGTATAAAGATTTTCTTCATTCTTTTATAGACTAAAATTGTGATAGTGAGGGCCGAAACGCCTGAACGCCGCTTCATCCAAGGCGTAGCGGTCGTCCGGGTGGGCGATGGAAATCATCAGTTTGGCTCTTTCCTGCAACGATTTTCCGCTCAGGTCCACGGAGCCCCATTCCGTGACCATCCAGTGGGCGTCCGCCCGGGGCGTGACGACGCCGGCGCCTTCGGCAAGGACAGGCACGATTTTGTTTTTCCCTTTGTTGGTGCGGGAGGCGAAAGCCGTGATGGACTTGCCGCCCTCCGACAGGAAGGCGCCTTTGACAAAGTCCAGCTGGCCGCCCGTTCCGGAGAAAATGCGCGTCCCGATGGAGTCGGCGCAAATCTGTCCGGTCAGGTCCACCTCCGTGGCCGAATTGATGGCCGTGACTTTCTTGTTGCGGGAAATGACCCAGGGGTCGTTGGTGTAGGCGATGTCTTTCATCAGCACTCCGTCATTGTGGTCCAGAAAAGAATAGACCTCGTCGGAGCCCAGCAGGAAGGAGGCCACCACTTTCCCGTTGTCGATATCCTTGCGGCGCCCGTTGATGACGCCGGTCTTGATCAGTTTGAGCAGTCCGTCCGCAAACATCTCCGTATGCAGCCCCAGGTCCTTGTGCCCGCCCAGTTGGGCGGCCAGGGCGTTGGGCAGGGAGCCGATGCCCATTTGCAGGCAGGCTCCGTCTTCCACCAGGGCGGCGCAGTTGCGTCCGATGGTCTCCTCCAGTGCGGTAGGAGTCTTGTACGCGGCCGTGACCAGCGGCGTGTCATCCTGCACGAAGTAGTCGATGCTGCTCAAGGGGATAAGGTCTCCGCTGGCGTAGGGGACGTTCTTGTTGACGACCGCAATCACGATTTCCGCCGTCTCGATGGCGGCAGGGGAACAATCGACGGATGTTCCCAGGGATACACAGCCGTTCTCGTCCGGCCACGATACCTGGACCAGGGCGGCGTGCAGCTTGATGAGCCCCCGGCGGTAGAGCCTCGGCGCGTCGTTGAGGTGGACCGGCAGATAGTCGGCATATCCCGCATTGACATTGGCCCGCACATTGGGGCCGACGAAGAAACCCTGCTCGAAGAAGATGCCTTCATAGCGCGCCTCGCTGTAGGGGGCGGGGCCTTCCGTGTGAAAATGATGGAAATGCAGGTCCTCGATTTCCCCCCGGTCCGCTCTCCGGCACAAGGCATCGATCAGGATGTGAGGGACGCTGGCCACGCTGCTCAGGTGGATGTGCCCGTGGGAATGCAGGTGGCTGACGGCTTCATCAGCGGATACGAATGGCAACTGACTCATACTTCATCGGTAAATATCTTCCAAAGATAAGTATATTTTTTGTAATTTTGCCCCTGCTATGCATACGAAAGAAGAAAATTTGGCACTTTTTGCCAAAGTGCTTGATGTGATGGACCTTTTGCGGGAGCGCTGCCGATGGAATGCCGCGCAGACTTTCGAGTCGCTGCGTACGATGACGCTCGAAGAGGTCTATGAGCTCAGCGACG
>CADBLM010000134.1 GCA_902795445.1 uncultured Bacteroidia bacterium | reverse complement strand
CATCCACGAAATTGGGGATGACGTCGAGCCGGTCTCCCATCGCAGGGAACCGACGGCGGATGAGCGCTTCCTGGGAAAAGTTGTTGCAGACCACGCGGTCCGCTTCCCGGCGGAAACACCACAGGCGGAAACGATCCGTCAGGCGCAGCCGGATGGAGAAATTGCGTTCGGACACCACCAGCCGGAACGTGGGACTGAGATGATGGACCAGGCAGGCTTTCAGGCAGGCTCCGGGCAGGAAAGCAATCAACACCTCGCAGGAACTTTCGCGCAGATATGCCACCGTCCGCCGTGCCCAGGGCAACAGGCCCCCTTTTTTCTCCATCATCGTATGCCGCAGTCCCAGCCGTGCGGGTTCGGCGGCATAGAAGTCCGCCCGGCGGTAGGTCAGCACCTCCACTTCGTGCCCCTCCCGCTGCAGAGCGGCAGCCAAGCCCAGCAGTTGGCGTTCCGCCCCGCCCAGGCGCAGGGAACTGATCATACAGACGATTTTCATAACTGATAACGAAGCCCGAGCGTCAAGGCAAAGTTGTTTTTCAGCACCTGGCCGATATCGCCGTAGATGCCATAGAGCAGGGAGAAGCCCGTGACGCCGCCGATATCCGGGACGATGCCGGTAAACGCGGCCGAGAATTGCAGGAGCGGAGTCTCCTTCACGCTGCCCCAGGGCTTTTTACTGGCATTTTCTCCGGCGTACTGCATCCCATAGGTGCCATAATTCTGACTGAAGGTCAGCATCAGTTTGTAAGGCGCCGCCCGGAACAACATTCCGGAGATGGCGATATGATGAGCCATCAGGCGGTTGTTCTCGACGCCTCCCACAAGCGCCTGATGCCGGGACCAGGTACCGGATTTCATACCGGCGGGATAAAACAACGGCGAAGTCATCGGACGGCCGTAACAGGTCCAGCCGGATTTGTACTCTCCGCTGTTGAAATAATCGTCAAGGCCGATGTAATTGCGGGATGGGTCCCAGGGGATGGGGTTGCCGTTCTCATCCACCTCGGGGTCGTGAATGGGACCGGACTGGAACATCGTATAGGT
Source organism: uncultured Bacteroidia bacterium (assembly GCA_902795445.1). Lineage (GTDB taxonomy): Bacteria > Bacteroidota > Bacteroidia > Bacteroidales > UBA932 > Cryptobacteroides. The sequence goes on along the minus strand of CADBLM010000134.1, from coordinate 5,656 downwards.
AAATTCATAGAGAACGTCGCTCACCCAGCGTTTCTTGTCCCGGAATGAAAAGGAAAGGGTGTTGACGGCATCCGGGAAATTCTGGAATTTCATTCCCGACTTGTCGTTGTAGGGACGGTCGTGCTGGAAGACGATATCCCAGCCGTTGCCGTGAAAGTCAAACCGGATCAGTTCGGAACCGCCGTGACACCCCAGCACGTTCATCCGGTCGTTCTGGCTCGCGTCGGCACCGCCCGCCTGCCCGGTAATCACGCGGAAATAATTGGCGAAACTGACCGATGAACGGGTCTGGCCGGGCATCCACCCGCCCCACAGCGCATAATGGTCAATGCTCAAAGTCAGTTCCATCCAGCGGGCGAAACGGATTTTCAGCCCCAGATTCATCCGATGGACCAGGGTACGGTCCACGTATCGCCGGTCAAGCGTCATATAATCCTCGAACGAGCCGAAGAACCACAGGTGCTCCTTGGTAAACGGAAAGGCGACCGGACGGCAGACAAAGGCATAGCCTGGCATCGCGCGGGCGTTGCTGCCCCGCACCAGGCGGCCTCCCGTCGTCGAAAGGGAGCCCAGGCGGGCATCGGCCGCCAGAAAATCCAGTTCATTGTGCTTCATTCCCAGGTCGAGGACCAGTTTCTTCCAACGGAGGCTGGCATAGAGTTCATCTGCGAGCACTTCGGAACAGGGAGTCAGGCCGGGCTTGAGTCCGTCCGAGCGCAGGGCGACGCTGCCGCCGCATCTCCAGTCGAAGGCTTTGTCGAAGTTGAAATCCTTCCGCACGCCCGCCACGGCCAGCGCACCGTTGCTCTCCGGGTAGATGCCGTACTGGTTGGCACTGCACCAGAAAGGCAGCGTGCCTCCGGTCGAAAGCGCCCCCAAGAGCAAAAAAGATGCAGCCCATTCACCCATAATAGACAAAGGTATTAAAAAAATAGCGATATTTGTACATTGAAGCAGAAATTATGGCACCTCTCGTTTTTGTCGATACGCATACCCATTTATATGACCAAGCCTATGGGCAGAATGGCGAGACGCCCGACGATGCGGTCAGGCGTGCGGTGGAAGCCGGCGTGACCCGGCTGATTCTGCCGGACACGGATTCTTCCGTACGGGAAGCGATGACGGCCCTCGCCCGCCGGCATCCGGAACACTGCCGTTTCTGCATCGGACTGCACCCGACCGAATTTACGGCGGAATCTTTTGAAGACGAGTTGGAGGCCGTCCTGCGCGATGCGATGCGCTATAAGGAAGAACTGGCCGCCATCGGAGAAATCGGACTGGACTACCACTGGTCCCGGGAACTCATCGACTGGCAGAAAAAGGCCTTCAAGGAGCAGTTGATGCTGGCCGACCTGCTGGACAAGCCCGTCCTCATCCACTGCCGGGAGGCCGCAGGCGACTGCCTGGAACTGCTGAAGGAATACGGCGGGAAAAATTCGCGCGGCATCTTCCACGCCTACAGCGGCAGCCTGGAGACCTATCGGGAAATCCGCAGGCTCGGCCGTTTTCTTTTAGGCATCGGAGGGGTGGTAACCTTCAAAAAAGCGCATATCGCCAAGGTACTCGAAGAAGTGCCGCTGGAAGACATCGTCCTGGAGACCGACGCACCTTATCTCACGCCGGTTCCCCACCGGGGGGAACGCAACGAGAGCGCCTACATCCCCCTGATTGCCGCCAAGATTGCCGAAATCAAGGGTTGTCCGGTGGAAGAGGTGGCACGCATCACGACGAATAACGCATTAAATTTGCTTTTTTAGGTGGTTTTTTGGTGAAATGAAAAAAAATTTCTAAATTGCACCGATTTTTGGAACACTATCGGAATAGTAACAAAAACAACTATACTTTATTTAATTTAACACTCAAAAACAGTTATGAAAAAAATTTTCATGTTTTTGGCAGTAGTCGGCCTCCTGGCCGTTTCTGCACAGTATGCTGCGGCACAAACCGAAGCTGCTGCTACTCAAGGCACTGAGGAGATTGTCGATCCGTTCAACGCTCCCGCTGCGGATGTTCCCCTCCACCAGGCCCTCAAGACCAAGTACATTGAAGGTGGTGCCGGCTTTATGACCCTCGTCATCGTCTGTTTGATCATCGGTCTGGCCCTCGCCATCGAAAGGATTCTCTATCTGGCCCTTTCCAAGACCAACACCAAGAAGCTCCTCGATGAAATCGAGAACGCCCTTGCCGAAGGCGGTGTCGCCGCCGCCCGCGAAGTCTGCGTGAACACGCGCGGTCCCGTGGCCTCCATTTTCGTCCAGGGCTTCGACCGTATGGACCAGGGCATCGACAACGTCGAGAAAGCCGTCGTTTCCTACGGTTCCATCCAGCAGAGCCTGATGGAGAAAGGCCTCTCCTGGATTTCCCTTTTCATCGCCATCGCCCCGTCCCTCGGATTCTTGGGTACGGTTGTCGGTATGATCCAGGCCTTCGACGCCATCCAGGCTGCCGGTGATATCTCCCCGAACGTCGTTGCCGGTGGTATGAAGGTCGCTCTGATCACCACCGTCGGCGGTCTGATCGTCGCGGTTATCCTCCAGCTGTTCTACAACTACATCCTTTCCCAGATTGACTCCCTCACCATCGAAATGGAAGACGCTTCCATCGCCTTGGTCGATATGCTCGTCGATTACGAGGAAGCCCAGAACCAGAAGGAGCCCGTCGCCAAAGCCAAAGCTGCCGTCAACGCCGCTGTCGCCGCTGCCGCTCCTGCCGTGAAAAAAGCGGCCAAAAAAGTGGGAGAGGCCGTCGAAGAGGTGAAGGCTGCCGTCAAGAAGACGAAATAATAATAATCTGACTCATTTACCCGTTCATATTATGGGAAACAAAATTTTCAACATTGTCAAATATGTCTCTCTGGGTCTTTTGCTCATAGGCGTATTGCTGGTCGTCCTGGGAGCCATCATGGGCTTCGAGGCCAACGACGCCCTGGCGATCGACTTGATGCTGTACTGGGCTTACGCCCTCATCTGCATCGCGCTTTGCTCCATCGTCGTCCTGGGACTTTTCCTCGCGGCGAAGAACAATCCGGCCCAGCTCAAGAACATTGGCATTGTCGTCGGAGGCGGTATCGTCATCGTGCTCGTCGCGTGGCTGCTGGCCCCTGGGAGCGCTCCCCTGGCTTACAACGGCCCCGCCGTCAGCCACAGCGACCTCGTCCTGACCGACACGATGCTCAACCTGACCTATTTCAGCTGTTGCGCGGCTATCCTGGCCGTCATCTTCAGCGCCATCTGGAACTCAGTTCGCAAATAGAAGAAAAGATATGGCTTCGAAAAAAACACCAGAGATCAATTCAAGTTCGACGGCGGACATTGCATTCCTCCTCCTCTGCTACTTCCTGATGACTACCACGATGGGGTCGCAGACGGGTTTGCAGCGCCGCCTTCCTCCTATGCCTGATCCCAATCAGAAACAGGAGGACCAGAAAGCGAAGCGCCGTAACATCATCATTGTGAAGATTAACAGCGCCGACCGCATCTTTGCTGGTAACGAGCCCATATCCGACGTCAGATTTCTGAAGGACAAAATCAAGGAATTCATCAGCAACCCCAGCGACTCGGAGACCCTGCCGGAAAAACAGGAGACCGAAATCGAGGGATACGGTGTCGCCAAGGTCTCCAAGGGCGTTATCTCCCTGCAGAACGACCGTGGCACCAGTTACCAGGCCTACATCGCCGTCCAGAACGAACTCGTGAAAGCCGTCAACGAACTCCGTGACGAATTCTCGATGCAGTGGAGGGGCAAGAAGTACGCCAAGCTGAGCGAAGAGGAACAAGAGATTGTCCGTAAGGCCGTGCCTCAGAACATTTCCGAGGCCGAACCGAAGGATGTCAGCAAAAAGTAAAGGAGGAAAGAAGTATGTCCAAGTTCAAACCGGGTGAGAAAAAAAGTATGCCCGCCATCAGCACGTCTTCGCTGCCTGATATCGTGTTTATGCTCCTCTTCTTCTTTATGGTGACGACGCAGATGCGTGAGACGGAGAACAAGGTTTCCGTAAGCCTCCCCGCCGCATCCGAAATCGTCAAGCTGGAAAGGAAGGACCTTTCTTCCTATATCAACATCGGCTCCCCTGTCAAGCATTTGCAGGCCCAGTACGGTACCGATGCGCGTATCCAGCTCAACGACTCCTTCAAGACCGTCGATGACATCCGCGACTTCATCGCGGCCGAACGTGAGGCGATGAAAGAGGGCGACCGTCCCTTGATGACCGTCTCCATCCGTGCCGACGAACAGGTCCGTATGGGTATCGTCACTGACGTCAAGCAAGAGTTACGCAGATGCTCCGCTCTGAAGATTATGTATGCCGCCCGTAAACCGGCGGAATAATCTTCCAACACTATTGAAACTGGCTGGCCAAAAAGACCTTTTTTGGTCAGCCAATTTTATAAAAAAGAAATATACAATGGGACAGATTGCAAGAAGCAAAGTCAAAGCGCTCCTCAAGATGCAGGCAGGAGCCGACGTTCTCGCCAAGGGTTGGGTGAGGACCAAGAGAGGAAACAAAGAAGTGGCGTTCGTCGCGCTTAACGACGGCTCCACGGTCAACAATATCCAGATTGTCATTGACAAGACAAGATTCGACGAGGAACTTCTCGCCAAGATTACCACAGGCGCCTGTATAGCCGTCGAAGGCCGGCTGGTCGAGTCCATCGGCAGCGGACAGGCCGTGGAAATCCAGGCGACTACCATAGAGATTTACGGGGAATGCGACCCGGTCCGTTTCCCGTTGCAGAAGAAAAACACTTCCTTCGAGTACCTGCGTACGGTCGCGCATATGCGCCCGCGCACGAATACCTTCGGCGCCATCCTGCGTATCCGCAGCCATATGGCCAACGCCATCCACCAGTATTTCTACAACAAGGGATTCGTCTATCTGCATACGCCCCTCATCACCGCATCCGATGCGGAAGGAGCCGGGCAGATGTTCCAGGTAACGACCCTGGACCTGGAGAACATCCCCCGCAACAAGAAGGGAGGCATCGATTACAGCAGGGACTTTTTCGGCAAGCAGACGAGCCTGACGGTCAGCGGACAACTCGAAGGAGAACTGGGGGCGACGGCCCTCGGCGAGATTTACACCTTCGGCCCGACCTTCCGTGCCGAGAATTCCAACACGCCGCGTCACCTCGCGGAATTTTGGATGATTGAGCCGGAGATGGCCTTCTACGACATCAAGGACAATATGGACCTGGCGGAGGACTTCATCAAGAGCCTGGTCAAGTATGCGCTCGACCATTGCCGGGAAGACATCGAATTCCTCGCGTCGAAATATGATGAGGAACTTGTCGCCCGCCTCGAAGGCGTCGCTGACACGGAGTTTGTGCGGCTGGCCTATACCGAGGGCATCAAGATTCTGGAAGAGGCCGTCGCAGGCGGCGTACAGTTCGAATACCCTGTCAGCTGGGGCGTGGACCTGCAGAGCGAGCACGAGCGCTACCTGGTGGAGAAACATTTCAAGAAGCCGGTCATCCTCACGGACTATCCCAAAGATATCAAGGCCTTCTATATGAAACAGAACGAAGACGGAAGGACGGTCCGCGCGATGGACGTGCTTTTCCCGAAAATCGGCGAAATCATCGGCGGTTCGGAGCGCGAAGCATCCCTGGAAAAACTGGAGCAGCGCGTGAACGAACTGGGTATGAGCCGCACCAACCTG
>CADBLM010000133.1 GCA_902795445.1 uncultured Bacteroidia bacterium | reverse complement strand
TGTCCACCCAGAGTTTGCTGGAGTCGCAGCCGGTGAAATAGTCGCCGAGCATACTCGCCGCGCAGGAAATCAGGATATGGGTGGGAATTGTCTTCGTGTCGCTGTATTCAAAAGGAATCGTATATTCCTTCCAACCGCCGTTGGAGCCCTTCAGGATGAGGTCTCCATAGGCGATGGAGCCCTGCATCGTCCTGTAATCGTGGAAGGTGGAATGGTCGGTGGTATTGATGCGGATGGGGCATTCCTTGGTTCCGCCGTATTTCTTATGGTCCCAGGTGCCGAGGGCGATATACACCCGGGCCCAGTCGGGCTGTCCCTCCTTGGGATATTCTCCACTGGAAGGATAGCCGTCCTTCCGGTTGACATTGCCGGTGGAATACTTGAGAGAGACCTTCAGGGCGGAAGGACGGGCCGTGAAGGGACGGCCGTAATAGACGATGCCGCCCTTGGTGCCCACCAGTCCGCCGAAATAACCGGAAAAGAGGTTGCCTGCACCGAACTTGACCACCGCCCAGGTGGATTGCAGGCGGGCCGACTGGCTGCCGTCCACTTTGTCGCCGCCGTCAGGAACGCAGATGACATATCCCATATCCGCGGAGCCGTCGATGCCGTTGACCTTGCTGCCGTTGCCGGAACCCCACCAGGCCGTGCGGTCTTCGACCGCCGGAGCGGAAGCACTGTACCATTCGTAATACGAGCCTGCGTTGGTCGTATATTCGAAACTCGCGTTGGGGACATTGGGAGCCGCGTCGGTTTTCAGTTCGACCGGGTCGCCCACCACTTCATCCTTGACAATGAGACGATAGGAATACCGGGTGGAAGGCGTCAGGCCCGTCAGGGTCGCCTCGAAGGAACCGTCCGCGGAAAGGGTGGCCGCCTTGCGCGTCCAGCTGCTTCCGTCTTGGGAATACTCGAAACTGACTTCGGAAGGGTCGTCATATTCTTTCTGGTCCACGTCCGCGTGTACGATGGCGTGGGCCGCCCAGATTTCATAGGGCGCCGAGGGAGAAATGCCGGTGGAAACCGGCTCGAACACCACGACATCTTCATAAATTTCCACGGTCTTGTCCACCTGGAGCTCCAGTTGCGGCTCGATGTCGCCGTCCTTGACGATATATTTCAGGGTCATCTTATAGCTCTTCCCCTTTTCCACGGCCGGAATGACGCCCGACTTGCCGAAAGCGCTTCCGTCCTTGGCGAGCGTACCGCTGAAAGTCCACTGCAACGCCGGGTCCTGGACGCCGCCGGTCAGGAAGTACAGCGGGGCGGACGCATCTTCCTCCGTCAGCGTTACGGTCTGCGTAACGGGGTTTCCATCACCGTCCGTCATCGTCAGGCTGACGCTGTATCCGGATTCGAAGCGCTGCGCCAGCGAGCCGTCAAAGGCGAAGGAGGCGATGACATTGCAGCAACGGGCCTCGACGGTGACCGACACCGACTGACCGCCGGAAATCGTGAAATTCTGGCTGCCGGCATAACTCTTCTGTTCGCGGGACGGATTGGCCGCCTCGTCCCGGACCATTTCGCCGGCCGAGACATCCACGCGGTATTCACCCGCCGCAAGGTAGATGGTTTCCGGAGCCTGGCCGTAACGATAGCTGCGGACTTTTCCGGAGAAATCGGCATAGTAGATATCCACCCTGGCGCCTGCCAGCAGTTCTTCCGCGTCCATCGCGGACTTGACTCCATCCTTTTCCACGCAGACGCCGAGATTCAGCCAGCCTCCGTCCTGGGCCCGGAAAGGAGTCTTGGCGCAGGACAGCGCGAGCAGGCCGGCCGTCATCGCCATTGCTGTATTCTTCAATATCCTCATTCTTTACCGGGAATTATCATCGTAACGGAAATGGTCTTCTTGCAGCCGTTCTTATCTACGACATTCATATGGAAGGTATGGGAGCCTTCAAAGCCGGAAATCGGTTCCTGCGCCGCGCTCAGATTGAAATGGACCTCCGTCATCCCGGCCAGGTCCTCTCCGTGCGGGAAAGGTACGACCTCGAAGACGACGGATGCATCGGCCGAGGGATGGACCAGGTCGATATGGGGACCGCCGGCCACCGCCAGGGCACTCTTGAATGCGGCATTTTCCGTCTCTATATCCACCGTGAAACTCTTCACGCCGCCCGGAACCGTCGCCACCAGACGCAAATCCATCGTCTTTTCGACGGGGTCGGGGACCACGATGCGGCTCAGGTCGTCGAACATCGTACAATCCTCTTCGAAGGCCAGGGTGATACCGCCGTCGCCGGCAGGCGCGGACGGGTCTTCCCCGATAATTTCCTCCTGCGGAGCGATGAGCAGGCTGAGCAGTTCTCCGTCATCCACATATCCGTCGATGACAATGTCAAAGGTCGCCGTTCCCTCGGGCGTCACCATCGGGATGAGCATCAGCTGACGCCACTGGGCCGCCTTGACTCCGGAAAATGCCTTGACCATTTTCTGGCTTTTGCCGCCGACGGTCGCGAGAAAAGTGACCACCAGCGACGATTCGGAAGATGCCGGGAGGGCGAAATAGCCGATACGGGTTTCCGGGACCGCCCTGCTGCCCTCATAGGCAATCGCATACTCCAGGGGAGAGCCGGCCATCAGTTCCACGGTGGCCTTTCCCTTGCCGGTCATACTGGCGAGCAGGCCTTCGTCATAGTCGATGGAGACCATACACTGGGCCAGGCGGCAGGTAATGGTGCCGGGGACGCTGGTCTCACCCGCCGTCACGCGGACGGGCAGTTCGCCGCTGAAGACCGGGCAGTCAAACCCGCAGACGGGAACTTCTCCGGCGGACTGTGCGCGAAGGACATAATGCCCGGCTTTCAGGCTCAGGACCTTGCCGGCCGATTTGAGTCCGGCATAGGAAAGTCCGGACAGGAGATTTCCATCCTTGTCCCGGACCGCTTCCCCGTCCTCATCGAGCACGGAAATATAAAAGTCTTCAGGCTCCGGGGCGTCCAGTTGCCCGGCTCCCTTGGTATCCACTTCATTGTTGATTTCCAGTTCAAAATCCGAGAAGGACAAGTTTCCTTCCCTGCTGAAACGCTCCATCCTTTCGTTGCAGGACAGGCACAGGAAAGCGGCGGCCGCAAGGGCCGGGAACAGCATCCGATTCTTATTCATACATATCTTCCTCCATATTGACGGTCGTGACCTCGTCGTCGAAGTGAATCATCACTTTCAGGCCGCCGACCGAATCGACATCCAGCAAGAGGGTGTAACAGGTCGCAGGCCGGAGCCCGGCGTCCACCGTCTTGCCCAATTCATATTGTTTCCCCGTCTGAACGGCCGTCACCGTACCCGAAAGGGAAAAACGGTAGGCCTCGATGAAGACCGGACGGGATTCGGCTTCATCCAAAGGAATGACGGTACCGGCCCCGGTTGTCAAGCGAAGGGCGCAGTCCTTGAAATAGTTGTCGAACAGTTCCGTCCGGGCGACCTTGACCATACAGTTGGCCAGCTTGGCCGACAGGACGACGTCCTGCTGCGTATCCGCGACTATCTGCACGGTCTGCACGGCGGCGAAACGGGGTTTGTTGAAACCTTCCTCCCCTTCCTGTCCCCAGGCTGCCTCGACGGTATAAGCCCCTTCCACCAGGCCGATTTCCCCGGTCCAGTCCGTCAGGGAGCCTTCCCAAAATACCTGGCCGAGCGGCATCCTGACTTTCAGGGAAAAGTCCTCCGCCGCCGGCAGGGTGCAGCCGTAATCGGAGAGCTGTGCCTTGACGGATTCCTCGACGGCATCCACCGCAGTGAAGGACAGGCGCAGCCACCCTTTTCCGGCAGGCTGCCTGGAACAGGACAGGAGCAGCAGGGGGAGCAGCAACAAGAATAACTGTAATAATTTTCTCATAGGCTTAACGGTTGACGCTGACGCTGACATTGTCCATATACAGCCAGTCGGTGTTGTTATGCGTACCGGCCTTGTGGTCGATGACCGTCCGCCAGCTGATACGGATGACGGAGGTCCCGGCCGGGACGGCGTGAAGGACGAGCGTCTTCGTTTGGGAAATATTTTCATAACCGCCTTCCACGGCGTGTTCCTGGGCGTCTATGTGGAAACTGTGTTCATAGGTCCCCGTCGTCGAATTGCTGGCGTAATTGTCCGTGGAGGTGATATATCCGACCTTGACGGTCTGGCCGACCGGATCGGAAATCGTGATTTTCTTGCCTAAAAGTTCGATATACGAGCCCATTCCGCCGCAGCCGTAGTCGAAGGAGAGTTTCAAATCGACGGCTTTCTTGATGGTGCAGGCGAGCGGAGCCGACTCCATCCGGGCGTCGTAATCCGCGGAGGTTTCACGGCGGCAGGCCAGACGTACCCCCACGCCGGCCTTGGCGCCGCAGCGGGCTCCCGCCCAACCGTTGAGGAACGGATGAGGGTCTTTGGCACCGGTGATGAAGCCGAGCGAGTACTCGTCGTTGGAACTGAACGAAGGCACGGTGGAGAAATCTTCCAGCAGCAAGGGCGCGACATCCAGGTCGAGCGTGGCGGCATAGGTGTCGGACAAATCGGGCATCTTCAGGGTCTGGGTGCAGGTCAGGTGTTCCGAGTCATAGGTAACGGTGATGTCTTTGCGGCTCAGGCTGCGGAAAGAAGCCGCATTCTCATATTCCAGAAGGAAGGTTTCGCCGGGCTTGATGTCCGAGCCGGTGGACAGAATGCGGGTGTTGGAGCCGTTGTCGCTCCACTTGCATCCGGACGGGGCGGTCAGGATGATGCTTTGGATATCTTCGCCGATGGCATTGGAGCGGAAATTGATGAAAATCCGGCAATAGGAACGGATGGCATCCGGACTGAGCCGGACTGCCGTGGCGTGACCGGCCTTCATATCCTTTGCCCGCAACGGAAGGTCACTCACCAGGGCCACCTTGGTCTGACTGTAAAGCCGGGCCGAGAAGGAATCGTCCGGTCCCCAGCGGCGGGGAAACACCGCCGCATAGGCGTATGAGCGGGATGCATCGTCGGAAATCGGAAGAGGTGTCTCCGGTTCAAGGACCAATTCGCCGCTTCCGGAGACGAGTTCGGGCGAAAGAACCGGAAGGGTGTCGCCGTCCGGCAGGGGAACGGGCTGGCGGAATTCACCGCTCACGCCATCGGGGAAATGCAGTTCGATGCGTTCCACCGACTCCCCTTCCAGCAGATTGTCCGGATCGGTCACATAAAAACGGAGCAGATGCAGGGCCTGGGACATCGACAACTGGAATTTGTCGTCGCGGTCATATTGCGCCATCGGGACAAGCGCGGCCGCGGTCATCGGCCGGGACATCATAATGCCCTGCCCTTTCCCGTCCTGCAAGGCGGGAATGGAGAATGCGGCCATCCCGCCGCTGATGCTGCGGGGAGAAGGCGAAACAGCCCAATAGAGATAGCGGCCTTCCGCCATCGGTGCGGCGAGGGTCGAGGAGAAGAAAGCCCTGCGGGCCGTGCGGCCGTAAATGGCGAAATCCTGGGCGGCAAGGGCGGGCGTGGAAGAAACCGTTCCCCCGTCCGATACCGGCCAGGCCCAGAGCGCGATATGGTCACCGTCCTCCCAGGCGACGGAAAGGCCGTCAGAAGCGACGCAGGAGCGCGTTTCTCCTATGGACAGTTCCGGAGCGTTGTCCGTCCAGAACTGCACTTCACAGGGGTCCTGCGAGGTGTCCCGGGCTCCATAGCCTTCATCCTGCCGTCCAGTACAGGAGAGCAGGAGAAGGGAAGTCAATATAGTTAAGTAAAGGTTGTGAAGTTTCATTCAAAAGAGTTTAAAATCGGAAATCCACCACGATGGGCAAATGGTCGGACGGGTGGAAGAAATTCTTCACCAACGTATCCCGTACCGGTGTGGTGTAATCATCCTTGATGATGTCGGCCCGCTGTACATAGCGATAGAGAGCCGGCGTACAATAGACGTAATCGATGCGGGCTGCGCCATAGGTGGTCGTCAGTTTTTCACCGGGATGCTTTTCCCGAACGACATCTATATAAGGAGTATGGTCGAGCACATAGTCCTGCGCCAGGAAACGGACATCGT
>CADBLM010000132.1 GCA_902795445.1 uncultured Bacteroidia bacterium | reverse complement strand
TCTTCGATAGCCCGGAGCAGATGGGGTTCCACCTCATCGTAGAGTTGAAGCATCTGCGGATTGACGATGGCCATATCGAGGCCGGCGCGGATGGCGTGATAGAGGAAAGCGCTGTGCATCGCTTCCCGCACGGCATTGTTGCCCCGGAAAGCGAAGGACAGGTTGGAGATGCCGCCGCTGGTCAGCGCACCCGGCAGATGCGCCTTGACCCATCGCACCCCTTCGATGAAATCCACGCCGAAGCGGGCGTGCTCCGGGATGCCCGTGCCGATGGACAGGACATTGAGGTCAAAAATGATGTCGGAAGGGCGGAAACCGGCCTTTCCGGTCAGCAGACGGTAGGCCCGCTGCGCGATGGCCGTCTTGCGGTCGAAGGTTTCCGCCTGCCCCTGCTCGTCGAAAGCCATCACGATGACGGCGGCGCCATAGTTCCGAATGATACGGGCGCGGCGGAGAAACTCTTCCTCCCCATCTTTGAGAGAGATGGAGTTGACGATGCTGCGGCCGGTCACATTTTGCAAACCTTCCACGAGGGTATCCCAGTGACTGGAATCAATCATCACGGCCGCCCGGGAGACTTCCGGGTCGGAAGCCACCCAGCGCAGGAAGGTCCGCATACAGGCACGGGAGTCGAGCATCGCGTCATCCATATTGACGTCGATGACCGAAGCGCCTCCGGACACCTGGTCGGCGGCCACCTGCAGGGCCTGCTCCTCATCGCCCGAAGCAATCAGGCGGGCAAATTTACGCGAACCGGTCACATTGGTCCGCTCGCCCACGTTGGTGAAACTCACGGAAGCGTCGATGCGGAACGCTTCCAGACCGGAGACCGTCAGGACATCCTCCTTTCTGTCCGCAGGAATGCTGCGGGGCGGAATGCCTTCCAGCGCCTGCCGGATGGCCTCGATATGGGCGGGGGTGGTGCCGCAGCAGCCTCCGGCGATGTTCAGCCGGCCATCATCCGCCAAAGAACGCATCACGGCAGCCATTTCCTCCGGCGAATCCTGATACCGCCCGAGGGCGTCGGGGATGCCGGCATTGGGGTAGAAAAGCAAGGGAAGGGCGGAAAAACGGCTCACCTCTTCCACCAGCGGACGCATCTGAGCGGCCCCCAGAGCACAGTTGAGTCCGAAGGCAAGCAGGCGGGGACAATGCCGGACGGAATGATAAAAGGCTTCGAGGGTCTGCCCCGTCAGCATCCGGCCGCTGCGGTCGCTGACCGTCGCGGAAATCAGTACGGGAAGCGGGGCGCCGAGTTCTTCCAGGGCGATGATGGCCGCCTTGGTATTCAAGGCGTCAAAACAGGTTTCCAGCAGAATCAGGTCCGCACCGCCTTCGACCAGCGCGGCCACCTGCTCCTTGACGGCCTCCTTGAAGGGAAGGAAATCGCATTCGCGGACGGCCGGGTCGGCGGCATCGGAGGGCATTGTGAGACTCACGCCCGTCGGACCGGCACTGCCGGCTACATAGACCGGACGGTCAGCGCCCTCCTGCAGACGGCGGGCATATTCGCGGTCCGCCACGCCGCGGGCCAGCCGGGCCGCAGCCAGCGCCATCGCCGCCGCATCGGCCGCACGGCCGTGACGGCGCTGCACCAGGGCATTGCAGCCGAAACTGTTGGTGGTGATGATATCCGCCCCGACACGGGCGTAGCGGCCCAGAATATCCCCGACAAGGGAGGGGCGGGTCAGATTGAGCGCATCGGTGTTCTGGGCATCCGCCTGCGGAAGATTCCAGTTCTGCACCATCGTCCCCATCGCCCCGTCGAGGATGAGGATGCGTCCGGCGAGCGCCTGCTCGAAGGAGGGTCTTCCGGAGGGATGGTCTGCCTGCTTCACGGCTTCAGAAACACGCACGAAGGATACCGACGATATTGTCCGCCCGGCCCATCGTATAGAAATGTACGGCGGGCACGCCGTTGCGCAGGAGGTCCGCACATTGGGCGGCGCACCAGCGGGCGCCGATTTCATAGCAGGCCGCCTTGTCCGAAGCGTGACGGGCGAGTTCGGAGGCCAGTTCGACAGGGATGTCCAGGGAAAAGGCTTCGGGAAGCGTTTCCACCTGGCGGGCCGTGGACAGCGGCTTGAGCCCGGGAATGATGGGCACGGTGATGCCCGCGGCACGGCAGCGTTCCCGGAATGCGTAGAAGACCCGGTTGTCGAAGAACATCTGCGTAATGATGTAGTCGGCTCCGGCGTCCACTTTCTTCTTCAGGTTATCGATGTCCATTTCCAGATTGGGCGCCTCGAAATGCTTCTCCGGATAGGCTCCCACGCCGATGCAGAATGAAGCGTCCTGCTCCCGCTCGAAGCGGCGGATATCCGAGACCAGCTGGCTGGCCCAGCGATAGCCGCCCGGCTCCGGAGTAAAGCGCTTCTCCCCAGCCAGACAGTCGCCACGCAGGGCCAGGACATTCTCGATGCCCATAAACTTGAGGTCCTGCAACTGGTTTTCCATCCCCTCCCGGGTCATTCCCGCCCCGATCAGATGGGGTACGACTTCCGTGTGGAAATGGGATTGAATGACACTGCACACCGCCGTTTCGCTCACCCGCCTGCGGACGAGATGACGGGTATAGGTCCCGTCCAGAGCCGGACGGAATTCCACCTCGTCGCGGTGACAGGTCACGTTGATATAGGGCGGACGGAATTCCATAAAGGGCTCCACCGAGGCAATCAGTTCCGCCTGGGTGATACCCTTGAGCGGCGGAACGATTTCGATGGAGGGAAAAGGCTTGGCGCTGCGCGAGAGGATGTCGGAAATTTTCATCGGGACGCTGCCTGACAGGCGTTAGAGCGACTTGATATATTCGTCGATGGCCTTGGCGGCTTTGCGCCCGGCCCCCATTGCCAGGATGACGGTAGCCGCGCCGGATACGGTGTCGCCGCCGGCGAATACGCCGGGACGGGAAGTCGCACCCTCCTCGGAGGCGACGATGCAGCCTTTGCGGTTGACCTCCAGGCCCCGGGTCGTGGACGCGATCAGCGGGTTGGGCGACGTGCCAAGGGCCATAATGACCGTCTCGGCCGGAATCTCGAACTCCGAACCGGGTATCGGCTGGGGACTGCGGCGGCCGCTGGCATCCGGCTCGCCCAGCTCCATCTTCACGCACTTGACGGCGCGGACATTGCCGTTCTCATCCCCGAGGATTTCCACGGGATTGGTCAGCATATCGAAGACGATGCCTTCCTCGACGGCGTGATGGACTTCTTCCCGGCGGGCGGGCAGTTCCTTCTCGGTACGGCGATAGACGATGTGCGTTTCGGCACCCAGACGCAGGGCGGTACGGGCCGCATCCATCGCGACATTGCCGCCGCCGACGACGATGGCTTTCTTTCCGGCCCGGATGGGCGTCAGGTAATCCTCGCGGAAGGCTTTCATCAGGTTGTTGCGGGTCAGGAACTCGTTGGCGGAAAAGACGCCGTTGAGATTCTCTCCAGGTATGCCCATAAAACGGGGCAGACCGGCGCCGGTCCCGACAAATACGGCCTTGAAACCTTCGCGGTCGAAAAGCTGGACGATGGTGACGGTGCGGCCTATGACGACATCGGTCTCGAATTTCACGCCGAGGGCGCGTACGGCGTCGATTTCCCGGGCGAGCACCTTGTCCTTGGGCAGACGGAACTCGGGAATCCCGTACTGAAGCACGCCGCCGAGTTTGTGGAGCGCTTCGAAGATGGTCACGTCATACCCCCATTTCGCCAGGTCGCTGGCGCAGGCCAGACCGGCAGGGCCGCTGCCGACCACCGCCACGTTGATGCCGTTGGCAGGGGCCACGACCGCCTCTGCGGTGGAATGGTCCGCCACAAAACGTTCCAGCTGGCCGATGGCGACGCTTTCTCCCTTGACGCCGAGGATGCAACTGCCCTCGCACTGATTTTCCTGCGGGCAGACGCGGCCGCAGACCGCCGGCAGGGAGGAATCCTGGGCGATGATGCCGGCAGCCCCCTGCACATCTCCTTCCAGCACCTTGGCGATAAAATCGGGAATCCGGATGCTCACCGGACAGGCGCTGACACAGCGGGGATTCTTGCAATGAAGGCAACGGGACGCTTCCAACTGCGCTTCTTCCATATTGAAGCCATAGCAGACTTCGTCAAAATTGGCGGCACGCACGAGCGGCTCTTGCTCGCGGGCCTTAGTTCTTGCTATCTTGTTTGCCATAACTGTCTGTTATTTGCCTCTGCCGATACGGCAGACGTGATTTTCCTTCGCCTCTTTCTCCTCGCTGAGATACATACGCTGACGGCGCATCGCCTCGTCGAAATCGACCAGACTGCCGTCGAACTCGGGCCCTTCCACGCAGGCGAAACGGGTCTTGCCGCCCACGCTGACACGGCAGGCGCCGCACATACCGGTGCCGTCCACCATCAGGGTATTGAGGCTGACGGTGACCGGGATGTTCAGTTTCATCGCCGTCAGGGTCGCGAATTTCATCATAATCATCGGGCCGATGGCGACGCAGCGGGTATAGGACTTGCCTTCCGCCACCAGTTTTTCGAGCATCGCGGTACCCACGCCGTGGAAACCGGCGGAACCGTCGTCCGTACAGAGATAGAGGTTGTCACAGGCTGTGGCCATCTTGTCGGTGTAGATGAAAAGGTCCTTGTTGCGGGCGCCGATGATGACATCCACCTTGACGCCGCGCTCGTGCAGCCATCTTGCCTGGGGATAGACAGGCGCCGTCCCCACACCGCCTGCGATGAAGACATAACGCTGGGAAGCCAGTTCTTCGGGGGACATTTCCACGAAATCGGAAGGAATGCCCAGCGGGCCCACGACGTCCGCGAAGGATTCACCGGGCTCGTAGGATACGATGTCGGCGGAAGATGCGCCTATCTGTTGGGTAACGATGGTTACCGTCCCCTTTTCTGCATCATAGTCACTGATGGTAAGCGGAATGCGCTCGCCTTTTTCGTCCGCCCGGACAATGAGGAACTGTCCCGGCTGTGCCGCCCGCGCAAGCCTTTCGGCCTTGACGTCCATCTCGCAGATGGTCGGGGTCAGCATCTTTTTCGTTACGATTTCGAACATAAAGATATATTAGGTTAAATTTACTTCTTGTCGCCGGCCGTATCCGCTTCTTCCTTCACCACCGCCGTATAGCCGAATTTGTTGATGGCTTTGGCCAGTTTCTCCACATCCGTTTTCTTCCCGTCATATTTAATATAGACGGTCTTGTCATTCAGGTTTACTTTCAAATCCTTCACGCCTTTTTCAAAGGACAGGTTCTCCTCAATCTTGTTGACGCATTTCTTGCAATGAATGCTCGTCACGAACGTCACATCCGAAAAGGCGGCCAGGAGGGCCAAAGTTAATAAAAATTTCATAATCAAACGGTTTTCCAAAGGGTAATGCGTACGCCGGCATAGACCTTGATGCCCATCAGCGGGCCCCAGATGCAGCTGGCGTCGAAATTCTTGAGACTGGTATCGATACGGCCGTCCGCGCCGCGGGTGCCGATAATGACATTTTTCTGTTTGAAGTTGGTCAGGTTTTCCCCGCCGACATACAGGTCCACGCCTTTGAAACGGCGGGTCACCTGGAGATAGAGCAGCGGATAGACGGGAGTCCGGCCGCCCGCATAAAGCAGATTGCCGTTTTCGTCCCGGAGTTCTTTCATAAAATCATATACCCGGGCGGAGCCGTTGACCGAGGCCGTAAAATCGAAAATCCACTTGCGGAGATGCGTCGCATACTGGAGGTTGAGCACGGCCTTAGCCCGGGAGACCATCGGCTTCTCCCGAAGCTGGGAAGAAATCACGCCGCCGCTGCCCAGCGCGCCGTGGGTGGCATAGGCGGAAACCGCGTGGGTGTAGCGGCCGGTCAGGGTGATGGTGAAACGCTCGACAGGCTCGCAGGAGAAGTCCAGCTGGAAATTGTCCGTATAGGAACGTCCGTCCCGAAGCTGATTCAGGGTGTAGAAGGAAATCGTATCGTCGAAGCGCTCGTAATCCACCACCACCTGATTGGCAAACTGCGAACGAAAATAGTCGAAACTCACATAGGCTCCGTCCGTCGCCCCCAAGGGGAAGGACCAGGTGATGTTGCCGCCGAACGTCCAGGCATCTTCCAGCGGGGAACCGTCGAAAGTCCAGTCGAAGTCCTTGCCGGTGGACAGGACGCCGATATGGTCCGCAATCGGCTGGGAGTGGCGCAGTCCCCTGCCGCCGTTGGCCCGCAGGACCAGTTGCTCGACGGGAGCGTACTTGAGGGTGACGCGGGGAGAGAGGCGGAAACCGGCGCCGCTGTACCAGTCGGCGTGCAGGCCGGCGATGGCCGTAAACTTCTCTTCCAGATGGAAGGTATATTCCCCGAAAGCCCCGGCATTGCCCAAACGGACGGGAGCGGGAGAAATGGAACCGGCACGCTGAAGATGCTGCGACAGGGCGTCGTAGATGCCGGTCAGGCCGACAGTAAAATGATGGGCCTCGCTCATCTCGTTCTGATACAGCAGGTTCAGGAAGGCTGACCCCTGGGTCGGGCGCCAGGAGGCGGCTCCGAAATACGCATCCATCTTCTGCCAGGTACCGTCGGCGACCAGGGCGATGTTCTGGCTGTTGTCGTCATTCAGGGGAACGCCCACCTTGAGGTAGCCGTTCAGGTAGGTGGTGGCGATATCCGAGCCCCAGGGCCGGCCGGGCGCGAAACTGTTGCGGTCGTAGGCCGGACGCCCGTGTTCGCCGAGCATTCCGCCCCGGCTGGTATGCCGCAGTCCCTTGAGGCCGAAACGGACCTGCGTCCCGCCGGGAGAGTAATAGAGCCAGCGGTTGGAGAGACTGTAGATGAGTTGGAGCGGATCGTCCATAAATCCGTCCCGGTTATGGTCCATCCCGACGACATTGCCCGACACGTGGCCGAGGACGGCCGTGCTCCACCGGTCGTTCAACTGGAGCGAAGAGGCCACGTTCAGGTCCATCTTGGTATCGCTCATCACGGCCGCATTGACAAAGAGCGGTTTCTCGTCGGTGGGCTTGCGGTGCTCCATATTGATTTGCCCCGTGATGCTTTCCACGCCGTTGATGACGGAAGCCGCCCCCTTGGCAATCTGGATGCTTTCCAGCCACTGGCCGGGGATGTAGGAAAGCCCGAAGGGGGCGCCGAGCCCGCGCATCACGGGACGGTTTTCATCCAGCATCTGGGTATAGATGCCGCTCAGCCCCAGCAGCCGGATCTGGCGGGCGCCGGTCACGGCATCGCTGAAACCGACCGTAACGCTGGCCGAATTCTCAAAACTTTCCGCAAGGTTGCAGCAGGCCATTTTGCACAGGCCGGCCGCCGAAATGACCTCCGTCCGCAGGTCCGACCGTTTGGAAATGAAATTGCCGCCCGTCGCGCTGACCGTCGTAGCCTCCGCCAGCGAATCCGTCCGGTCCCGGTACATTCCGACCGTATCGGGCATCTCGGTCTGCGCCGAAGCGCACAAGGCCGCCATAAAGAACAACGCTGCTACTGCTGCCAAATTTTTCATCTTGTATCTTCCTCACTAAACCCTTCAAAAGAATCGTGCAAAGATACCAAAATTATTTGTAATTTTGCGGATGATATCTTTTGATTGAAACAATTCGTAACTGCTATATGAAAAAATTTCTCAGAACTTTCCTTGCCGTCATCTGCGGCAGCCTGGTCAGCGTACTGCTGATCGTACTGATTACAATGGGCATTTTCGGTTCGATGGGCGCCTCCCCCGACCCGGTTATGCCGGAAAAAGCCGTCCTGCACATCGATATGGCGGCCATCGAACTGGCGGAGCAGACCGTGGAGAATCCCCTGGCCTCCCTCTCGCCCGAATACGGTGCCAACACGCTCGGCATCCTCGACGCGGTAAACGCCATCAACGCGGCCGCTACGGACCCCCAGGTCAAATTCATCTACCTCAAGCCCGATGAGACCGCAGCCGGTCCCGCCCACGTCGAAGAACTGCGCGCTGCCCTGGAACATTTCAAGGCCTCCTGCGACAAGCCCATCATCGCGTGGATGGAAAATCCCGGCAACCTGGGTTACTATCTGGGCAGCGTCTCCGATGAAATCTATATGACTTCCGCGTGCGGCACTTCTTCGATGCTGACCGGTCTGGCCAGCGTCCAGTTTTATCTCAAGGACCTGCTGGACCGTCTGGGCGTCAATATGCAACTCATCCGTCACGGCAAATACAAATCCGCCGGCGAGCCTTTCATCCGCAACAATATGAGCGCGGAAAACCGCGAACAGCTGCAAGCCGCACTGAAAGGCGTCTGGGACCCTTGGTGCGCACAGATCGCCGCGAGCCGGGGCATCAAGGCGGAGCGCCTCAATCTCCTGATAGACGAATTGAAACTCAATTTCGGCGAAGATTTCCTGCGGGAAGGACTGGTGGACAGTCTGGTCAGCAAGGAACAGATGGACGCCAAACTCTGCGTCCTCTACGGCTGCACCGAGCGCGATGACATCAAAGCCATCTCCCTGGCCGACTACGCCAAACTCAAGGTGAAGCCCAACTACCGCGCCAAAGACAAAATCGCCATCATCTATGCCGACGGCGACATCGTCGAGACGGCTTCCCCCCGGAGCCAGGCACCGGAAATCGTCGGCACGGACTTCGCCAAACTGGTCGCTTCCGTGCGCAAGGACAAAGACGTCAAGGCCGTCGTCCTGCGCGTCAACTCCCCCGGCGGTTCCGTCCTGGCCGCCGACAAGGTGAAAGCCGAAGTCGATCTGCTCTGCAAGGAAAAACCGGTCGTGGCCTCCTATGGCAACTACGCCGCGTCCGGCGGTTACTGGATTTCCTGCGGCTGCCGCAAGATTTTCACCGACAACGCCACCCTCACCGGCTCCATCGGTGTGTTCGGGCTCTTCCCGGACTTCAGCCAGACCGCCAGCCGGCTGGCCCATCTGGGCGTAGAGAGCGTCGGCACCCACAAGCACAGCGATATGTACTCGAGTATGCGTCCGTTCGACCGCGACGAACTCGCCTATCTGCAAGCCTCCATCGAGAATGTTTACGACCGCTTCACCACCCTGGTGGCCGACGGTCGCGGCCTGGAGAAATCCTATGTCGATGAGATCGGCCAGGGCCGTGTCTGGGCCGGCTCCTGTTCGCTGGACAAAAAACTGACGGACGAGACCGGCACCCTGGAAGACGCCCTCGCCTATGCCGCCTCCATCGCGGAAGGCGACAACGGCAGCGACCTCTCCCTGTGGCAGGTGGTCGCCTATCCGGAACCGGCGAATATGCTGGATATGCTGCTGATGTCCCTGCAGAGCGTACCTGCCGAAGAAGAAATTTTTGCCGGGACTCCCTTCAAGGGCGCCTTCCGCAGCCTGCGTTCCCTCACGGACAGCGACTGCGGCAAAACCTACGCCCGGCTCCCCTACGAAATCGTTATCCGATAATACCGATCCTATGAAATCCATCACCCGATTTTTGCTTGCCGTGGCGGTCCTGATGACTGCCGCCCCCGTTTTCTCCCCGGCGCAGGAAAAGACCATCAAACGGAAGGTCGCCATCGGCCGCTTCTCCAACGAGACCCAGTACGCCAAAGGCATTTTTTACGACAAGGACAACGACCCGATGCGCAAGCAGGCCCTGGACATCCTTTCGTCCAAGCTCGCCTCCAGCGGGAAATTCATCCTGCTGGAACGGGACGACCTCGACATCCTGGTGGCCGAAGCCGGAGAAGGGATGAACAAAATCGGCGCCGACTACATCATCCTGGGCTCCATCACGGAATACGGGCGCAAGACGGAAGGGGAACAGAAATTCTTTTCCTCCACCAAGACCCAGACCGTAGAGGCCGGCGTCAGCATCCGGCTCGTGGAAGCCGCAACGGGACTGATTGTCTATTCGGATGAAGCCAAGGGCTATGCCGAGACGACGAGCAAACAGACCCTGGGACTGGGCGGCTCGGCCGGATTCGACGCGACGCTGAGCGACAAAGCCATTTCCGCCGCGCTGAGCCAGCTGGTCGAAAACATCATCAACAAATGTATGGACAAGCCCTGGCGTTCCTATATCCTCTCCATCGAGGACGGCTCCTACATCATTTCCGGCGGTGTCTCCCAGGGACTTGCCGCGGGCGATGTGTTCCAGGTTTACAAGAGAGGCAAAATGGTGAAGAATCCCCAGACCGGTCTCAACATCGAACTGCCCGGACAAAGAATCGGGACCGTCACCGTCCAGACATCCGTAGGCGACACGCCGGAAACCGAGATTTCCTTCTGCACCTATGAGGGCGAGGCCATTGACGGCGGCGACCTGGGCAAGTATTTCATCTCTGACAAATAAAACGAATATGAAAAAAATCCTGCTCGCCCTGCTGGGCACCCTTCTGCTGACGGCCTGCGGAACCGGTTCCTACACCGTGGTCTCCGGCAAGGCCGACGAAGCGATGCTGTCCTTCGTCAGCCCCCGCGCCACGGCCATTTCCGTCACCGTGGACAATGCGGAGTATTCCCTGAAAACGGTCAAAACGACAGCGTGGAAGAAAGACCGGAACATCAAGGCGACGACGCAGAACACCCTCATCGTCACCCCCGGACAGCACAAGGTGACCGTCCGCATCGACGGCAAAGAAGTGTTGAACAAAACCGTTTTCATTTCCGTCCAGGAACACAAAATCGTCGAGTTATGAGAAAAACCGCGCTGCTCCTGCTCGCAGCCGCCCTCCTGAGTGCCTGCGGGACTACCAGCGACTTGTACAGTTGGGGAGGCTACCGCAACAAGACGAGCGCCTATGAGGATTACGCCTATCAGTATTATCATCGGCAGACGCCCGAGAGTCTCTGCGACCTGCTGGCCTGCTATGAGCAGATGGTCAGCACGCCGGGCGGAAGCCGGCAGGTCCCTCCTCCGGGAATTTGCGCGGAGTACGGGTATCTGCTGCTCTTGCCGGAAACGGCCGTGACCTTTATGAATCACGCAAGCGCTTCCCAGAAACGGCTGTTTCAGACGGGAGATTTTGCCGGCCTGTTCCAGGAAAGGGGGAAAGAGATGCTCCAGATGGAAATCGAACTGTACCCCGAATCGGCCATTTTCATCAGACCCCTCATCAAAAAGCTTGTGAAGTAGTATGAAAAGACTGATTCCCCTCCTCCTGCTGACAGCCCTCCTTACCGCCTGCGGACCCTCCCGCCAACTCACCCGCGAGTCCCAGTACGGGGCGATGTATCAGAATATGCCGGTCACGCTCCTGGTGATGCCGCCTATCAACAACACGACCAACGTCGAGGCCAAGGAACTGCTCTACACCTCCATCAGCCAGCCGCTGGCGGAAGCGGGCTACTACGTCATTTCGCCCAACCTGGCGATGGACATTCTCAAGGCCGAAAGCGCCTACGACGCGGAACTTTTTGTCGATAAACCGCTGCGCCTTTTCAAAGAATATTTCGGGGCCGACGCCGTCGTCTTTTCGCAGATAGACGACTGGACCAAAAGAGGCTTCGGCATCGCCACGAAAATCCGCTATTTCATCAAATCCACGACGAACAACGAAATTATTTTCGACCGGACCTGCGACCTGTATCTGGACCTGCAGGAAAATACTTCCGGCAATTCCGGCTGGTCCGCCCTCATCGGGCTGGCCGTCTCCGCCCTCAACACCGCGCTGACCGACCATATCGTCGCCGCCCGCAAAGTGAATGGCTTCGTCTTCGAAGACATCCCCCGCGGGAAATACAGTCCGGACTATCTCAAAGACGGGGAAATCACCGTGGAGCCCAAAGATATCAAGAAGACCGTCAAATAGTATGACAGAAGAAAAGAAGGCATTGTATCCGCTGGTGTTTGCAGCGGAGGAAGAAAAGAAGGTATGGGGCCGGGAGATACGGCTTCTGGGCGACACCGGCCTGAGCGACAGCACGGTCACGGAAGGCTGGCTGGCCGGCAACACCCTTTCGGAACTGATGGACACCTATACCGAGCGCATCGTCGGGGACAAGGTGATGTCCTGGTACGGACGCCAGTTCCCCGTGATGGCGAAAATCCTGGATATCCGCAACCGCATTTCCCTGCAAGTCCACCCGGATGACGAAATCGCTTCGCAGCGCTACGATGCCCTCGGCAAGACCGTTCTCTGGCAGGTTCTCGAAGCCGGAGCGGACGCCCGGCTGTGGCTCGGACTGAAAAAAGACTGCAATGCATCTGAACTTTACGAAGGCTGCCGGGACGGCAGCGTCAAGAAACTGCTCAATG
>CADBLM010000131.1 GCA_902795445.1 uncultured Bacteroidia bacterium | reverse complement strand
TGATTTACCCGGATTTCCCGCGGGCGGAAAAGGATGGGATGGCCGAGGCGGATATGAAGGCGCTCATCGAGAAGCTGGTGAAAGAGGCCAACGCCACCCTGCCCGCATACGCCAGGGTACACCACATCGAATTCTTGGTGGACGACTTCGAGCGCACCCCCAAGAAGAGTATCAAACGCTATATTTATCAACGTTCCTAATGCAAAAGTTTGACAGACGCTACCTGGAAATGGCGGGCATCTGGGCTCAGAATTCCTACTGCAAGCGCCGCCAGGTGGGAGCCTTGATCGTCAAGGAGAAAATGATTATCTCGGACGGGTACAACGGGACCCCCTCCGGCTTTGAAAATAACTGCGAAGACGAAAACGGACTGACCAAGCCCTATGTCCTGCACGCCGAGGCCAACGCCATCACGAAAGTGGCCAAATCCGGCAACAGCAGCGACGGTTCGACGCTCTATGTGACGGCCTCTCCTTGCGTGGAATGTGCCAAACTGATTATCCAGGCGGGCATCAAACGGGTGGTTTACCGCGACCCGTACCGGATTACGGACGGAGTGGACCTGCTCAGAAGGGCTGGCATTGAAGTGGAACAGGTTGATGTGGAAAATGAAGACTAGAACGCATATTATCATTATCGCCCTGTTGTCTGCGGCGCTGGGCGCGGTAGCGACCCTGTTGATTCAGCAGGCTAAGGAAAAGCAATTCGGCAAGAACTGGGAATACGGCAACTGGCGCAAACTCTCTCTCATCCTGGATGAAGTGGAGAACAACTATGTAGACACCATCGACGTCAAGGCGATGACGGACGCGGCCGTGACGGCAGCCCTGCAAAGCCTCGACCCGCACAGCGTCTATCTGCCGCCCGTTGAACTGGAGGCCTCCAATGAGGATCTGGCCAGCAATTTCGAAGGCATCGGCATCCAGTTCAACGTGCCCAACGATACGGCCACCGTGCTCCAGGTCATTGCCGGAGGGCCCTCCGAGAAGGCCGGCCTGATGGTAGGCGACCGCATCCTCCAGGTGGACGAGAAAGTCATCGCCGGCACCAAGACCCCGCAGGACAGTATGGTCCGCCGGATGAAAGGTCCAGCCGGGACGAAAGTCAAGATTACGGTCGGCCGGGGAGAGGAAATGATTGTTTTCGACATTACGCGGGGACGCATCCCGCTCCACAGCATCGACGCCGCCTTTATGCTCAACGACACGACGGCCTATCTCAAGCTGTCCAAATTCTCGATGAGTACCTGGAAGGAATTTGCGGAAGCGGCCGCACGCCTGCGGAAAGAAGGGATGAAGAAGCTCATCTTCGACCTGCGAGGCAATACCGGCGGCTATTTCGACCAGGCCTGCCGCCTCTCCAATGAATTCCTGCAAAAAGGCGACCTGGTTGTCTATATGGAAGGCCTGCACCGGCAGCGGGAAGATTTCTTCGCGGACGGACGGGGGAATTTCCAGGACGTCCGGCTGGTCATCCTGCAGGATGAGCACTCCGCCTCGTCGAGCGAGATTTTCGCCGGGGCGATGCAGGACAACGACCGGGGTACCATCATCGGCGTGCGCTCCTTCGGAAAAGGCCTCGTACAGGAGCCGGTCAATTTCACCGACGGTTCGGGCATCCGCCTGACGGTCGCCCGTTTCCACACTCCTTCCGGCCGTTGTATCCAGAAGCCCTATTCCGACCGTTACGCCTACGACATCTACGAACGGTATTCCACGGGGGAAATGTCTTCTGCGGACAGCATCAAGATTAATAAGGATGAAGCCTAACTGACCAAAGGCGGACGCACGGTCTATGGGGGCGGCGGCATCATTCCCGACATCTTCGTTCCAGTCGATACGACGCGGGCGACCGCCTTCTACCTTGCGTGCAACAAGAAAGCCACGCAGATGCGCTTCGCTTCCCAATGGTACGACCGGCATAAGGCGGAACTCTCCGCCATCAAGACTTATGACGAGTTGGAAACCTATTTCCAAGGCGGCGAGCTGGAGCAAGCGTTCCGGAACTTCGCGCTTTCGCAGGATAAACTCAGCTGTACGGAAGCGGAATGGACCAGGACAAAGACGTATATGATGCCGCAGGTCCGCGCCCTCGTCGGACGTTATTCTCCGCTCGGAGAAAACGCTTTCTACCGGCTCTATCTCCCCATCGACAAGACCGTCGAAAAAGCGAAGGAACTGTAAAAAATTTCAAAGGCGCCATTCGATATCACATCGGGGCGCCTTTATAACCTAAACTTAAACTATGAAAAACTTCGATGCAAAGATACGAAGTATTTTCATATTCACAAATTTTTTCTCCCAAAAATTGCAAATTCACAAAAAAAATTGATGCAAATTCACAAAAACATTTGCAAAATCACAAAATACGGCTTCCAAGCCTACTCCTGCACGATACGCAATTTGGCGTACTGAAGCAGAAGGAGTTTCTCGCCGAAATCATCAAAGAGCACCTTGGCTTTGACGGATGAGCCTTCGCGGGTCAGCGTGACGATGCGGCCATAACCGAACTTGACGTGTTCGACGCGATGCCCTTCACGCATATCCAAGACGCTGCTGGGCACGAAATCTTCGCGGGGCTGCGCCGGCGTGGAAGAAATGCGGGATACCGGCCGCGTGGGTGTCGCCGGACGGGACGAAGGGGCTGCCGGACGGGACGAAGCGCCGGAGGGACGGGAGCCGCCGGCAAAACGCACGCCGCCCCCGAAACGGGCAGCGTCGGAAGCGAGATCCGCCGTCTTGACGGAAGGCAGGGGGTTGTCGATATATTGCCGGTCTATTTCCCGGATGAAACGGGAGGGCGGATTGGACTCGTGCTGGCCGTTGCGCATACGCGAGGAGGAGAAGGAAAGGGTCACCGCCCGGGCGGCCCGCGTCAGGGCCACGTAGAACAGGCGCCTTTCCTCCTCGATTTCGGAGGAAGAGGAGGAAGACATCGAAGACGAAGGGAAGAGATTTTCCTCCAGTCCCGTGATGAAGACATACGGGAATTCCAGTCCCTTGGAAGAGTGCACCGTCATCAGGGCGACCTTGTTGCCGGCATCTTCCCCGTCGTCCTCGCTGACGTCCACCGCGCTGAGCAGGGATATGTTTTCGAGGAAAAGGTCCAGCGTCACGGTCGGCAGATGGTCCGCATCATAGGCCGCGACGGAGTCTTCGTACTGCAACTCTTCGAGATACTCGCTCTGCCGCTCTTCCACGTACGACTTGACGCTGTCGAGGAGTTCCTGCACATTGGCGGTACGGGACTGGCCTTCGACGCTGGTATCGGACTTGTAGAACATCCAGATGCCGCTTTCCCCGACGATGCGGACGGCCAGGTCGTAGGCGTCCGTCGCAGGGACGCCGTCGTGGGCGGTCCGGAGGACGCGGCAGAAAGCCGAGAGTTTCTCGATGGCGCCCGACTTGAGTCCCAGCGCCGCGAGGGCTTCAGGATTGCCGGCGGCTTTGAAGAGCGAACAGCCGGCCTGCCGTGCCGCCGCCGTTACGGCCGCGAGGGTGGTGTCCCCGATGCCCCGGGCCGGCTTGTTGATGACGCGTTTGAAAGACTCGTCGTCGTCGAGGTTGACGGCCAGTTTGAGATAGGCCATCACATCCTTGACCTCCATCCGGTCGAAGAAGGAATTGCCCGAATAAATCATATAGGGAATGTTCCGCTTGCGTAGCTGCTCCTCCAGGATGCGGGACTGTGCGTTGGTGCGGTAGAGGATGGCGAAGTCCTTGTATTGCGCCGCATCTTTCTGCATCCGGGATACGATGGCGGAAGAAACGAGGAAGGCTTCCTCCTGGTCGGTGAAGGCTTTGATGATATGGATGGGGTCCCCCTGCTCACCCTGCGAAAAACAGACTTTCCGGATGCGGTTGGCGTTCTTTTCGATGAGGGAATTGGCCGCATCGACGATGGTCCGGGTCGAACGGTAGTTCTGCTCCAGGCGGAAGACCTTGGTCCCGGGAAAGTCTTTCTCGAAGCGGAGGATATTTTCGACCCTCGCCCCGCGGAAGGCATAGATAGACTGCGAATCGTCGCCTACAACACAAATGTTACTGTGGCTCGCACACAACAATTTAAGTATGTTATACTGGGCAAAATTGGTATCCTGGTACTCATCGACCATCAGGAAATCGAAACGCCCGGAAATTTCCTTGCGGGCCTCGGGATTGGAGGTCAGCAGGAGGTTCATATTGTAGAGGATGTCGTCAAAATCCATCACCCCGCTCTGCCGGCAGCGCTCCCAGTAGAGGCGGTAGATGTCGCCGGTGCGCGGACGCCGGCTGCGGAAGTCCGTCTCCTGCGCTTTGGGATTGGCGAGATAGCGGGCCGGGCTGACCAGGGCATTCTTGGCCTCGGAAATCCGGGAAAGCAGTTCCTTGGGTTTGTACACCTTGTCGTCGAGTCCCAGTTCCTTGACGCAGGCCTTGATGAGGGACTGGCTGTCGGAAGTGTCATAGATGGTGAACTCCCGCGGATAGCCCAGGAAATCGGAATAATCCCGCAGGAAGCGGATGAAGACGGAGTGGAACGTCCCCGTATAGAGTTTGCGGGCCTGCTGCCAGCCGACCATCGCGGCAATCCTTTCCTTCATCTCCCCCGCCGCCTTCTTGGTGAAGGTCAAGGCCATCATCCGGGAAGGGTCCTCCCCCTGCGCGACGGCATAGGCAATCCGGCTGGTCAGGACGCGCGTCTTGCCGGAACCTGCGCCGGCCACAATCAGGACGGGGCCCTTGATTTGCTCGACGGCGGCTTTCTGCTGGGGATTGAGTCCCTTGAGGATATCACTGCTCTCCATTCTCTCCATACTTCTTTTAAAAGGACTGCGAAAATACAAAAAAATTGCGTAACTTCGCGGCGCTTTTTACCAAAGCGGAAAAATTATCATAAAACCCTAACATAATGTCAAACAACATTCGTTTAACGAAAGGTCTGGACATCCCGGTTTCGGGCGCTGCCGCAATGCAGTGTGAACGGACGGTCATCGGCGAAACGGTTGCGGTCAGCCCCTGCGAATTCCGGGGACTGGTCCCCCGCCTGCTCGTCAAGGAAGGTGACAGCGTCCTCTGCGGCACCCCCGTGCTGGCCGACAAGAAATGTCCCGACATTCTTTTCACCTCTCCCGTCAGCGGTACGGTCAAGGCCGTCGTCAGAGGAGAGAAACGCAAACTGCTGGAAGTGCTCATCGAGACCGACGGCAAGAACGCCGGCGTCGATTTCGGAAAGAAAGACGTCAGCGCCCTGTCCGCGGAAGAGGTCAAGGAAGCGCTCCTGAAGAGCGGTCTTTGGCCTTCTTTCGTACAAAGGCCCTACGGCATCATCGCCAACCCCGCCGATACGCCCGACGCCATCTTCGTCTCGGCTTTCTCCACGGCTCCCCTCGCCGCAGATGTGGACTTCACCTGCAAGGATGAGGTCAAATACATCCAGACGGGTGTCGATGCCGTCGCGAAACTCGCCGCCAAAGGCGTGGTGGTCTCCTACCGCAAAGGGGGCAACTCTCCGCTGGAGAAGTTGCAGAACGTCCAGAAATTCTGGTTCGAGGGCAAGCATCCCGCCGGCAATGTGGGTGTGCAGATCCATCATCTACGTCCCGTCCGCAAGGGCGACGTCGTATGGACCGTCACCCCGATGATGCTCGCCGCCATCGGCAAACTCTTCTCCACCGGCCGTCTCGACCTGAGCCGCAAAGTGGCCGTCACCGGGCCCGCCGCCATCTGCCCCGCCTATGTCACGACCGTTCCGGGCGTGAAGATGCGCGAGCTGCAAGATTTCATCGGCGCAGATCCGGAAGGAATCCGCATCATCAGCGGCGACCTGCTCAGCGGTGCCTGCGTGGGCATCGGCGGCAGCC
>CADBLM010000130.1 GCA_902795445.1 uncultured Bacteroidia bacterium | reverse complement strand
ATGCATGTGGGCGACGTGATCATCTCCGGCAGCTACTACGGCCGTGTCAAGGCGATGTTCAACGAACGCGGGCAGAAGGTCAGCGAAGCCGGCCCGTCCACGCCGGTCAGCATCCTCGGTCTCAACGGAGCCCCGACGGCCGGTGAGAAGTTCAACGTGATGGCCGACGAGAAAGAGGCCAAGGATATCGCCAACAAACGCGAACAGCTCATCCGCATCCAGGGCATCAAGACCCAGAAGCATATGACGCTGGAAGAAATCGGACGGCGCATCGCCATCGGCAACTTCAAGGAACTCAATATCATCGTCAAGGGTGACGTGGACGGTTCCATCGAAGCCCTCTCCGACTCCCTCATCAAACTGTCCACCGAAGAGGTGCGCGTGAATGTCATCCACAAAGCCGTGGGCGCCATCTCCGAGAGCGACGTCCTGCTGGCCGCCGCATCGGACGCCATCATCATCGGCTTCCAAGTCCGACCGGGATCCGCCGCCCGCAAGCTGGCGGAGAAGGAGGAAATCGAAATCCGCCTGTACTCCGTCATCTACGATGCCATCAACGAAATCAAAGACGGTATCGAGGGTATGCTTGCTCCGGAGCAGAAAGAGGAAATCGTCGGTTCTGCCGAGGTACAGCAGACCTTCAAGATCAGCAAAGTCGGCACGATCGCCGGTTGTATCGTCAAGGAAGGAAAGATTTCCCGCAGCAACAAGGTCCGGCTCATCCGTGACGGCATCGTCATCTACACGGGTGAACTGGGCAGCCTCAAGCGCTTCAAGGATGACGCGAAGGAAGTCCTTACCGGTATGGAATGCGGTCTGAACATCGAAAACTTCAACGACATCAAGATCGGTGACGTCGTCGAAGCCTACACGATTACGGAAATCAAGCGTACGCTTTAAGTCCTGCGGCGGGTTTGCAACGATATGATATCATTGTCATAGGCGGCGGACCCGCCGGACTGATGGCGGCCTGGGGGGCTGCCACCGTCCGGGAACGCGCCTTGCGCGTGGCCGTGCTGGAGAAAATGCCCCGTCCTGCCCGCAAGCTGATGCTGACCGGAAAAGGACGCTGCAACTTCACCAATGCGAAGGACTGGGAGGCCTTCCAGCCGCATATCCACCCCAATCCGCGCTTCCTGCGCCCTGCGTTTTTCAACCTGCCCCCGGAAAAGCTACGCAAATTGCTGGCAGACAACGGCCTTCCGAGTGTCGTCGAGCGGGGCGACCGCGTCTTCCCCGCATCCCGCCAAGCCGTAGATGTCGTGGACTGTCTCGAAAGGATGGTCCGGCAGGCCGGCGTGGAGCTGCTGTGCGGAAAGGAAGTGAAAACGGTGGCTCGCAGCGAAAACGCGTACAATCTGTCTTGCGCGGACGGAAGCCGCTGGGAATGCGGACGGCTGATTATCGCCACCGGAGGCCTCTCCTACCCGACCACCGGTTCGACAGGAGACGGATACGTCTGGGCCCGGGAGGCCGGACTTGAAGTCAGGCCGACCTTCCCCTCTTTGACCGCGCTGGTACCCAAGGGATATAAAATGATACCGGAAGGGGCGGGCAAGGGACTGCGGCATATCGAGCGGGGGCTTCCCCTGTCCCCGCTCGGAAAATCCCTGTGCGGCATCTCCCTGAAGAACATCGGCCTGAGCGTATTTATCGACGGGCAGTTGAGCTGTTCGGAGCAGGGCGACCTGGATTTCACGGACGGAGGCATCGAAGGCCCGACCGGATTCCGCGTCAGCCGCAAGTGCGTCAGCGCCCTGAACAACGGTTCCCGCATCCGGCTGGAAATCGACCTGAAGCCCGGCCTCGACGAGCGGCGGCTGGCGGAAAAGGGACCGGACTGGCATAAGCTGCTGCCCAAGGATATCGCCCGCGGATTTCTGGCTTCCTCCTTCCCCGCTTCGCCGCAGCCTGACGCCGCGGGACTCGCCCGGGCCCTCAAGCACTGGAGTTTCGACATTGCCGGATATGTCGGCTACGAACGTTGCGTCATTACGGCCGGAGGCGTCTGCCTCGGTGATGTTTCCGCCAAGACCCTGTCCGCCAAGGGGTCGGAAGGATTATACCTGGCCGGAGAAGTGCTGGATTTGGATGCCGACACGGGCGGATACAATCTGCACATCGCCTTCTCGACCGGTCTTCTGGCCGGACAGAGCGCCGCTTTGAGCGCTTTGTCCCTATAATGGGGAGAATATCCGGATTTTTTTCTATTTTTGCATTTGCAATACGATTCCCTATGTACTACCACGACGAAATAGAATTTGTAAAGGAAAGCATCAAGGACCTCAAGAACATTATGGGGTTCCTCCACGAGATGGAAGACGCCGTCTATGCCATCGAGAAGAACATCGCCGAGATTGACGAGTCCCTGCCGGACGAAGAAACGCTGGCGGCGATGAAGGAGGATGACTACAAGAAAGAGGTCCTCGAACTCATCGAACAGATGAAAGAGGCCTATCAGCTGATAGACGACATATTGGGAGAACCCGAAGAAGAGCCGGAGGAGGCTGAGGACGGGACGCTCCATTTTGATGATGAAAACAGCCATCTTTCTGTTTTGAATATTATGAAAATGCTTCCGAAAGGAAAGCACAACGCCAGTTAATCATTATGGAAGCCGTCAATGGAAAATTTGTGGCAGTCGCGCTGCCCTACGGCCAGGGAGCCCTGGCACCGGTCATCAGTGAACAGACCCTCCAGTTTCACTATGGCAAGCATCTGCAAGCCTACATCGACAACCTGAACGCCGCCCTTCCGGGCAGCGGATTCGAGGGACAGTCCCTGGAAAACATCGTCAAGACGGCGGAAGGCGGCATTTTCAACAATGCCGGTCAGGTGCTCAACCACAGCCTCTATTTCACGCAGTTCCGGGCGTGGCCTTCCGGCCCGGGCATATCCGAACAGGCGCTGACCGACAACCGTCCTTCCGGCGCCCTCGCCGCCGCCATCAACGAGGCCTTCGGCAGTTTCGAAGCTTTCAAGGAACAGTTCCAGCAAAAAGGCGTTACGCTGTTCGGCTCGGGCTGGGTCTGGCTGTCCGCCGACAAAGCCGGGAAACTGGCCGTCACCCAGGAAGCCAACGCCGGCAATCCGATCCGCAGCGGACGTACTCCCCTGCTGACCTTCGACGTCTGGGAGCACGCCTATTATCTGGATTACCAGAACCGCCGCGCCGCCCATCTTGCAGCGCTCTGGCCGATTATCGACTGGTCCGTCGTAGCCGCACGCTACGAAGGAAGGTGAACATCCAGCTGAGGGAACGGGAAATTGAATCCTTTCTTGGGCAGTTCCGTATAGACGACATTGTTGAAGTCATAAAAGACTGCCCAATAATCGTTTGAACGCACCCAGCCCCGCACGACAAAGACAACGGCGCTGTCATCCAGGCTGGACAGGGCCACGAAAGGGTCCGCCGCCCCGGGCGTAGAGGCATCCAGCACGCGCTTGTCCGCTTTCAGTAGCGTAAGCAGCAGTTCCATACAGGCTGCGGAATCCGTCCCGTATTCCAGACCGATCTGCCACTCCAGGCGGCGCAGGGGGAAACGGGAGTAGTTGTTGATGTTGCCGTTGGAAAGGGCGCCGTTGGGGATGATGATGGCCTTGTTGTCCGTCGTCGTCAGCTTGGTATTGACGATACTAACCTCCGTGACCGTTCCGGTAAATCCCTGCGCTTCGATAAAATCGCCCACCTTGAAAGGCTTGAAGGCCAGGAGCATAATACCGCCGGCAAAATTCTGCACCGTGCCGCTCAGGGCCATACCGATGGCCATACCGCCGGCGGCCAGCAAGGCGGCGAGGGAGGTCGTATTGACCCCGAGCGTGCTGATGGTAATGACGAGCAGCAGAACGGTCATCATCGTCGAAACGAAACTGATGATGAAGGAAGAGAGGGTCTTGTCGGTATTGCGCTTGGAGAAAATGCGCAGCAAAAGTTTCTTGACCCGCCGGATCAGCCAGGCGCCCACCACATAGATGGCCAGGGCGGCAAGCACTTTGATGCCGAAGTGGATGGCATCGTTACCCAGCTGGCGGAGGGCGGTCTCGGGCTCGGTGACGAGCGTCTGGGCGAATTCGT
>CADBLM010000129.1 GCA_902795445.1 uncultured Bacteroidia bacterium | reverse complement strand
GAGGACATCGAAGAACTTGGGACCGGTGATGAGTTTCATCGCGGCGTTGTCCACATACATATAGTCGGTGGTGACGTCGGGATATTGCGGAGCCATTTCCTGGGCAATCTGACGCCACAAACGGGAAGATTCGAGGACGTTGGCCTTGTCCACCACGGTCAGGTGCCTGCGGCGGCGGCGGGCATATTCATAGCCGAGCTTGAGGATGCGCTCCACCTCGTAGCGGTGGTAGAGGTTGGTATCGAAAGCGGTGTCGCCGTTGTCGCGACGGCCCTTCTCGCCGAAATACATACCGCCCGTCAGTTCGCGCAGGCAGAGAAAATCGGCGCCGTCCACGAGCTCCTCCTTGAGGGGGCTCTTGTGCACGAGGCTCTTGAAAGTCTCGACGGGGCGCAGATTGGCATAGAGGCCGAGTTGTTTGCGCATCGCCAGCAGTCCCTGCTCGGGCCGCACCTTGGCGGTGGGGTCGTGGTCGTAACGGGGGTCGCCGAAAGCACCGAACAGCACGGCGTCGCTCTCCAGACAGACCTTGTGGGTCTCTTCCGGGTAGGCGTTGCCGTATTTGTCGATGGCGCAGGCGCCCACATAGGCAAAACTGTATTCCACTTCGTGTCCGAATTTCTTTGCGACGGCATCCACGACCTTGACGGCCTGTCCGACCACCTCGGGGCCGATGCCGTCTCCGGGCAATTTTGCAATTTTGAGTTTCATATCGTTATGTTATCTATTATATTCAACATCTTGACAGTGGCCTTGATGGCGGCTTCGGTCTGGTCGGAGTCGATGCCGCGCGTCTTGAAATGGCCGCCGTCGGTATTCCAGGTGATGGTCGTCTGCACAAGGGCGTCGCTGCGGCCGCCCGGCGGGATGCTGACCTGGTAGTCGGCCAGGACGGGATGGGTCATTCCGAGGGACTCGTAGATACGCCAGAGGGCCTTCATAAAGGCGTCGTACTGGCCGTCTCCCGAAGAAACCGCCTCATATTCCTTGCCGTGAATCTTGATTTTCACGACCGCCACGGGCTTCATCCCCTTGGCAAGCTGGAGGGAATAATTGACGATGTGGATATTGTCCTTCTGCGTGACATTGCCGCCCTTGAGGACATCCGCGATGATGAACGGCAGGTCTTCCGCCGTCACGGTCTCCTTCTTGTCTCCAAGTTCCACCACCCGCTGGGTGACGAGTTTGACCTGCTCCGGAGAGAGGCTGATGCCGAGTTTGTCGAGATTCTTGACAATGTTGGCCTTGCCGCTGGTCTTGCCCAGGGCATAACTGCGCTCGCGGCCGAAACGCTGGGGCAGCAGGGCGTTGACGTAGAGGTTGCCCTTGCTGTCGCCGTCGGCGTGGATGCCGGCGCTCTGGGTAAAGACATTCTCTCCGACGACCGGCTTGTTGCCCGGAATACGGATGCCGGAAATGCTGGCCACATAGTTGCAGACGTGGCTCAAACGGGCCTCGTCGATATGCGTGCGTTCCTCCGTCTGGTCGTGGATGGCGGCCACGATGCTGGCCAGCGGCGCATTGCCGCAGCGCTCGCCCAGGCCGTTGACCGTCGTATGGACGGCGTTCATTCCGGCGCGTACGGCCGCCAGGGTATTGGCGACGGCCAGGTCGTAATCGTTGTGGGCGTGGAAGTCGAAATGCAGGGAAGGATAACGCGTACGCATCTTGCGGCACAGGGCCTCGGTCTTCCAGGGGTCCAGCACGCCGAGGGTGTCGGGCAGCATAAAGCGGACGATGCCGCTGTCCTGCAGCGCATCCATCATTTCAAAAACATAGTCCGGCGAATCGACGATGCCGTTGGACCAGTCTTCCAGATAGAGGTTGCACTTGATTCCCCGGGCCGCCGCCTGGGCGATGACGCGGCGGATATCGTCGAAATGCTCCTGCGGAGTCTTGCGGAGCTGCATCTGCAAATGGCGCAGCGAGCCTTTGGCCAGGATGTTCATCACCTTTCCGCCGCACGAAGCTATCCAGTCCACGGAAATGCCGTCATCAACAAAGCCCAGGGCTTCCACCCGGTCAAGATAGCCGTTGGAGGCCGCCCAGGTACAGATTTGGGCAAAAGCCTTCTCTTCGCCTTTGGATACACGGGCCGAAGCGACCTCTATGCGGTCCACGCGCAGTTCTTCCAGCAGGAGTTCCGCTATCGCGAGTTTCTCGCTGACATTGAACGAAACGCCGGCCGTCTGCTCCCCGTCCCGCAGGGTGGTATCCATCAGTTCGATCATCGGCCCTGTTCGAATTTTTCGATTTTGTCCTTCTGCTCCAGAAGATAGTCGATATCGTCCAGGGCATTCATCAGGCAGTATTTTTTGTAGGCGTTGAGTTCAAAAGCCTCGCTGCGGCCGGTGGAGAGGTTGGTCACCGTCTGGGCCGGCACATCCACCCGCACCTTCGTCTGCGGATTCTCCGCGATGGAAGCGAAGAGTTCTGCGAGGAAGTCTTCACTGACGACCACGGGCAGGACGAAGTTGTTGAGTTCGTTGTTCTTGTGGATGTCGGCGAAGAAACTGGAAATCACCACGCGGAAACCGTAACCGGCGATGGCCCAGGCCGCGTGTTCGCGGGAAGAGCCGCTGCCGAAATTCTTGCCGGCCACAAGGATACAGCCTCCGTAGCGGGGGTCGTTGAGTACGAAATCCTTCTTGGGCGTCCCGTCGGCATTGTAACGCCAGTCGCGGAAGAGGTTGTCCCCGAAGAACTTCTCGTCCCGGGTCACCGCCTTGAGAAAGCGGGCGGGAATAATCTGGTCCGTGTCCACATTCTCCAGGGGAAGAGGGACGCAGGTGCTTTCTATGATGTCAAATTTCTGTTTCATGGCAAGCCGGATTATTGGAGGAAATCCCTCGGATCGGTAATGACACCCGTCACGGCTGCGGCCGCCGCCGTCAGCGGACTGGCCAGCAGGGTGCGGGAACCGGGGCCCTGGCGGCCCTCGAAATTGCGGTTGCTGGTGGAGACGGCATATTTCCCGGCGGGAATTTTGTCGTCGTTCATCGCGAGGCAGGCGGAACAGCCGGGCTGACGGATTTCGAAACCGGCGGCTTCGAGCACCTTGTCCAAGCCCTCCTCCTCAATCTGCCGCTTGACCATCCAGGAGCCGGGGACGAGCCAGGCTGTCACGCCGGGAGCCTTCCTGCGCCCTTTGACGAGGGAGGCGAAGGAACGGAAATCTTCCACGCGACCGTTGGTGCAGGCCCCGAGGAATACATAGTCCACGGGATGTCCCAACAGGCGCTGACCGGGCTCGAAGCCCATATATTTCAGCGCCTTGAGGAAACCCGGCTGCTGTTCGGGAGCGATGCTGTCGAGGGTGGGAATGGCGGCATCGACGGCCATCCCCATACCGGGATTGGTACCGTAGGTAATCATCGGCCTGACATCGGCCGCATCGAAGACAAGTTCTTTGTCAAACACGGCGTCATCCCCGCTGCGCAGGGTCTTCCAATAAGCGAGCGCCTTGTCCCAGGCTTCGCCCTTGGGGGCGTACTCACGGCCTTTGACATACTCGAAGGTCTTCTCGTCCGGCGCGACGAAACCGCCGCGGGCCCCCATCTCGATGGAGAGGTTGCACAGGGTCAGGCGGCCTTCCATCGACAGGCTGCGGACGGCGCTGCCGCGGTATTCGACAAAATAGCCGGTGGCGCCGCTGGTGGTGAGCCTGCTCATCAGGTAGAGGGCGAGGTCCTTGGCGGTTACGCCCGGTCCCAGCTCCCCTTCCACGCGGATGCTCATCGACTTGGGCTTCTGCTGCAGGATGCACTGGCTGGCCAGCACCATTTCCACCTCGCTCGTTCCGATGCCGAACGCGACGGCGCCCATCGCTCCGTGGGTGGAGGTGTGGGAATCGCCGCAGACGATGGTCATTCCCGGCAGGGAGAGACCTTTCTCGGGACCGACGACGTGGATAATCCCGTTGTCGGGGCTCATCATCCCGTAGTGCGTCAGACCGAACTCGGCCGCATTGCGTGCGAGGGCGTCCACCTGGGACTTGGACACGGGGTCTTCAATCGGCTTGTCCTGGTCGTGGGTGGGCGTATTGTGGTCGGGCATACAGAAAATCTTTTCGGGCCGCAGGGGTTTGATACCACGCGCCCTCAGCCCGTCGAAAGCCTGCGGGGACGTCACTTCGTGGCAGTACAGGCGGTCGATGTACAACTGCGTCGGACCGTCCTCGATCAGGGAAACCACGTGCGCGTCCCAGATTTTGTCGAATAAGGTATTCATCTTCTAATTAAACTTGTTGATACAGTCTATGTAGGCTTCGACGGAACCGGTCACGATGTCCGTGTTGGCTCCGAAACCGTAATAGACCTTGCCCTCGTGCTCCACCTGCAAGTGGACCTTCGCGGTGTCGTCCGAACCTTTGGTAATGTTCTGGATGGTGAACTCCTTGATGGTCATCTTGCGTTTGATGATGCTCTTGAGGGCGTTGATGGCGGCATCCACCGGGCCGTTGCCCCGGGCGGCCGCCTCGAATTTCTCGCCGGCGATGTCCAGGCCGATGCAGGCGGTGGGACGGATGCCCTTGCCGCTGGTCACCTGGAGGTAGTCGAGTTTGACGTGTGCGTTGCCGCTGCGCTCGGCGCCCGCGAGGACCAGGATGTCGTCGTCGGTCACCTGCTTCTTCTTGTCGGCCAGCCGGAGGAACTCTTCATAGACCTTGTCCAGACGCGCCTCGTCCATTTTCACGCCGAGCACTTCCAGACGGTACTTGAGGGCCGCGTGGCCGCTGCGGGCGGTGAGGACGATGCTGTTGTCGTCAATGCCCACGTCCTTGGGGTCGATGATTTCGTAGGTCTGTGCGTTCTTGAGCACGCCGTCCTGATGGATGCCGGAGGAATGTGCGAAGGCATTGCGGCCCACGATGGCCTTGTTGGCCTGGACGGGCATATTCATCAGTCCCGAGACCATCCGGCTGATGCCGTAAATCTTTTTGGTGTTGATGTCGGATATCAGGTCCACGTCCTTGTGGCTGCGGATAATCATCGCAATTTCTTCAAGGGCGGTGTTGCCGGCACGCTCCCCGACGCCGTTGATGGTCACCTCGCACTGGCGGGCGCCGTTGAGCAGACCCGCCATCGTGTTGGCGGTGGCCATACCCAGGTCGTTGTGGCAGTGGGTGGAAAGAATCGCCTCCCCCAGGTCCACGTGCTCGCACAGATACTTGATTTTGGCGCCGTATTCGGACGGCAGGCAATAGCCCGTGGTGTCAGGGATGTTGACGACGGTCGCACCGGCATTCACGACGGCCTGGACCACGCGGGCCAGGTACTCGTTGTCGGTACGGCCGGCATCCTCGGCGTAGAATTCCACGTCATCGACATACTTGCGGGCATACTTGACCGCCGCCACCGCCCGCTCGATGATTTCCTCGCGGTTGGAGTGGAACTTGTACTTGATGTGGGAGTCCGAGGTGCCGATGCCCGTATGAATCCGCTTGTGCTTGGCGTATTTCAAGGCTTCGGCGGCCACGTCGATATCCTTTTCCACCGCGCGGGTCAGCGCGCAGATGGTCGGCCAGGTGACGGCTTTCGAAATCTCCACCACCGAGTTGAAGTCCCCGGGGCTGGAGATGGGAAAACCGGCTTCGATGACATCGACGCCGAGTTCTTCGAGCGCCTTGGCCACCTGGATTTTCTCAACCGTGTTGAGCTGGCATCCGGGCACCTGCTCGCCGTCGCGCAGCGTCGTGTCGAAATAGTAAACTTTGTTATTTCTATCCATTACTTGTCGTTTTCAGGTCTGAGTTTGCGGACTTCCGCGCCGGCGCGCCACATTTCGCTCTCGCGAAGGGCTTTCAGCTCGGCCTCAAGACCCTGACGATAATCAGGCTTGCTGTTGGCGTCAATGGAAATCTGAGCCTCGTGGCCGCTCTTGACGCTGGCATAGAGTTTCTGAACGACGGGTTTGATGGCATCGTGGAAAGGACCCATCCAGTCCAGGGCGCCGCGCTGGGCGGTGGTGGAGCAGTTGGCGTACATCCAGTCCATACCTTTCTCGCCGAAGAGGGGGCCGAGGGACTGGGTCAGTTCCTCGACGGTCTCATTGAAGGCCTCGGAAGGGGTGTGACCGTTCTCACGGAGCACTTCGTACTGGGCGAGCAGGAGGCCCTGGATGGCACCCATCAGGGAGCCGCGCTCACCGGTCAGGTCGGAGACGGCCTCACGCTGGAAGGTAGTCTCGAAGAGGTAGCCGGAACCGATGCCGATACCGAGGGCGAGGGTCTTGTCGAGCGCCTTGCCGGAGTAGTCCTGATAGACGGCGAAGGAGGAGTTGATGCCGCGACCTTCGAGGAAGAGACGGCGCACGGAGGTGCCGGAACCCTTCGGGGCGACCATAATCACATCGATGTCCTTGGGAGGGATGCAGCCGGTGCGGTCGCTCCAGGTGATGGCGAAACCGTGGGAGAAATACAGGGTCTTGCCGGGGGTGAGGTATTTCTTCATCGTGGGCCAGACGCTCATCACGGCCGCGTCGGAGAGCAGGCACATAATGAGGGTACCCTTGTCGCAGGCTTCCTCGATGCCGAAGAGGTCTTTGCCGGGGGTCCAGCCGTCGGCGACAGCCTTGTCGAAGGTCTTGCCGGGACGCTGTCCGACGATGACATTGAAGCCGTTGTCGCGCAGGTTCTGGGCCTGTCCGGGGCCCTGGACACCGTAACCGATGACGGCGATGGTCTCATTTTTCAACACTTCCTTCGCCTTGGCGAGGGGATACTCTTCACGGGTGACGACGGTTTCTTCAACTCCGCCAAAATTGATTTTTGCCATAATGCTTTAAATTTTATTTGTTGATACTATTTTCTCTTTCTTTCAGGTAGGAGGTGACATCCTCCACTTCCTTGTAGATATCCTCGTTGTCCACATACCAGAACGCCTTGATGACATCCACCTTCTTCTCCATATTGAGGGCGATGGAACGGACCTTGTCGGGGGTGGTGGTCGTCTTGACGACGAATTTGTGGACGCCCGGGATGCCGGAGGGATAGACGCGCAGGGTGTCGATATTGATGCTGCGGCGGGTGAACATACCCGCCACGGTGCTCAGCAGACCCACCTGGTTTTCGGTGTAGGCCGTGATGATATAGTGATTCTCGTTTTCCATAAATCCTGATTTCGGGCTGTCCATTTATCTATACCACTCTGTCGCGTTCAACATAATCTCGCTGACAGACTTGCCGGGAGGCACCATCGGGAAGACCATATTCTCCTCGGTGATGTGCACATCCAGGATGAAGGGCTTGTCATCGGCGAACATCCGCTCGACGGCGGGACGCAGGTCTTCGCGTTTCTCCACGAGGGCGTGGCCGATGCCGTAGGCCTGGGACAGGAGTTCGAAATCCGGATTGACCATCCGGGTCTGGGAGTAGCGCTCGCCGAAGAAGAGTTCCTGCCACTGGCGCACGTTGCCGAGCCAGTTGTTGTTGAGCAGGACGATTTTCACCCCCACCTGCTCCTGCATAATGGTTCCGAGCTCCTGGACGGTCATCTGGAAACCGCCGTCTCCCACGAAGAGGCAGACCTTGCGGTCGGGAACGGCCACCTTGGCGCCGATGGCGGCGGGGATGCCGAAGCCCATCGTGCCCAGGCCGCCGGAAGAGATGAAACTCCGGCTGCGGATGAAACGGGAATAGCGGGCGCCGAGCATCTGGTTCTGGCCCACGTCCGTGAGGATGACGGCATCGTTGCCGCTGACCTCGGCCACCGTCGCCACGACTTCGCCGGGGTTGATGGTGCCCTGTCCGGGACGGGTCTCGGGGACAATCACCTTTTCATACTCGACTTCATTGCAGTGACGGTCGCTTTCGAGCCATTCCCTGCGCTCGATGCGGGCCATCCGGCGGGCAAGCCGGCCGAGCACGTCCTTGGCGTCTCCCACGACGCCCAGGTCCACCGGCACATTCTTGCCGATTTCGCTCGGGTCGATGTCGATATGGATGATTTTCGCATACTTGCAATAGGTCGAGAGGTTGCCGGTCACCCGGTCGTCGAAGCGCATTCCCACGGCCAGGATCAGGTCGGCCTTCTGGGACATCACGTTGGACGCGATGCTGCCGTGCATCCCGAGCATTCCTTTGAAATGCGGGTCGTCGGAAGGCAGGACGCTCAGGCCCAGCAGGGTGGAACCGGCGGGGATATCGCCCTTTTCCAATACGGCGAGCAGTTCCTTTTCCGCTCCGGAATGAATGATGCCCTGGCCGTAAAGGACGAAGGGGCGCTCGCTGCGGTCCAGCAACCGGGCGATTTTCTCCACCTCGTTTTCAGAAACGGAAGGGACGGGCACATAACTGCGGATGAAACGGCACTTCTCGTATTTGTATTCGGCCAGACCGACCTGCGCGTCCTTGGTAAAATCGAGTACGACGGGGCCGGGACGGCCGGTAGAAGCGATATAATAGGCCCGGGAAACCGCCCAGGCGATGTCCTCGGGACGACGGATCTGATAACTCCACTTGGTGATGGGGTTGGTCATACCGATGAGGTCGGTCTCCTGAAAGGCGTCGGTGCCCAGCAGATTGGTGCTGACCTGGCCGGCGATTACGACGACCGGGGTGGAATCCACCATCGCGTCGGCGACGCCGGTGATGACATTGGTCGCGCCGGGGCCGGAAGTCACGATGACCGTACCGGGAAAACCCTTGGCGCGGGCATAGCCCTGTGCGGCGTGGATGGCCCCCTGTTCGTGACGGACCAGGATATGCCGCAGGCGGTCGCCGTAATCGTACATCTGGTCATAGACGGGCATAATGCTGCCGCCCGGATAGCCGAAAATGGTGTCAACCCCTTCGGCGATGAGGGTCTCCAGGAGAATCTGCGAGCCTTTTATTTTCTGGTTTTCTGTCATAAGCTTTTTCGTTTTCACGTCAGTCTTCGTCCACGATCCGGATGCCGCCTTTGTCTGCGCTGCTGACCATCGCGGCGTAGGCCTTGAGGGCCTTGGAGACCTCCCGTTTGCGGGTGGGCGGCGTGAAAGCCTTCCGGCCCCGGGCGAGTTCCTCGTCCCGGCGGGCGGCCAGCTGATCATCGCTGAGATGGACGCAAATCTTGCGGGATGGGATGTCAATCTCGATGATATCCCCGTCGCGGACCAGGCCGATGTTGCCGCCGGCCGCCGCCTCCGGGGAAATATGTCCGATGCTTAGGCCGGAAGTGCCGCCGCTGAAACGGCCGTCCGTAATCAGCGCACATTCCTTGCCAAGGTGCATCGACTTGATGTAGGAGGTCGGGTAGAGCATCTCCTGCATACCCGGACCGCCCTTGGGTCCTTCGTAATTGATGACGACCACG
>CADBLM010000128.1 GCA_902795445.1 uncultured Bacteroidia bacterium | reverse complement strand
TTGCTCGTATTACACCCGGAATAGTCTTTCCTTCTGTATGACAAGAGGAGGTTTCTGTTCTGTTCCATTCCGTGGAATGAGTGGAACCGGCTCATTCGGGAGAAACTGTTGTAAACCGCTGCATCCGGCGGGCAAATGCCTCCTCTTCGTCCGGCGCGACAAAGCGGGCTTCGACGGGCAGGTAGAAAAGCCGCCGGCGCAGATTGTCGCTCAGCCGCCCGTGCAGGGGCAGCAGGCGCTGCTTGTCTTTTTCCGTCGTAAAAAGGATGGCTTCAGGGTATTTGGCGGCCGTCCTTTCCAGTTTGGAAAGATCCGCGGAGGTAAAAGCGTGATGGTCCGGAAAGCGCAGGCGGGCGACGGGGGAGTAACGGTCGATGAGGTGAAGCAGCAGGGGCCGGTCGTTGGCGATGGCTGTGAACAGTATCATTTTCCCGGAATAGAGGTAGTGCCGGTCGGCTTCTTCAAAAACCCCTTCAGCCTGGCCGTACTGCAAGGTCGTAAAAAATACCGGCGTTCCCGTTTCCGCGCCGCCGGCTCCCGCGTCACAGGCCCCTTCCAGGCCCAGTCCGGCTATCCAGGCCAGCCGCTCCCCGGCGGTCAGGTCGTCCGGGCACTTGCTGGCGATGACGATGTCGGCCGCGTGGATGCGTCCGGGCAGGTCCCGCAGGCGTCCGAGCGGCAGCAGGCGGTCCGAGGTCAGGGGACGGCCGTATTCGACCAGGACGATGTTGCAGTCCGCCTTCAGGGCCCGGTGCTGGAAGGCATCGTC
Source organism: uncultured Bacteroidia bacterium (assembly GCA_902795445.1). Classification (GTDB taxonomy): domain Bacteria; phylum Bacteroidota; class Bacteroidia; order Bacteroidales; family UBA932; genus Cryptobacteroides. The sequence continues at coordinate 6,277 of CADBLM010000128.1, read as the reverse complement.
CAGAAGGATGAGCCCGCAGCCGTCCGCGGCCATCTTTTCGCAGCCCTCGATGCGGGAGGAGCAGACCGCGACCGGGACGTCGGGGAACTTCCGTTTGATTTGCAGCGGCTCGTCGCCGAACAATTCCGGCGTCCCGTCGGTCTGCACATAGAGGAAGCCCTTGCTCCTGCGCCCGTATCCCCGCGACAGTACGCCGACGCGACGGACGCCGTTCCCGTCTGCCGTCAGCATTCTCAGCAGAAACTCCGTGAACGGGGTTTTGCCGGTTCCTCCGGCCGCGAGGTTGCCCACGCAGATGGCGGGGACGGGCGAGGTCCGGACCTTCCGCCATCCTTTATCGTAGAAAAAGTGACGCAGACGGAGAGCCCAGTAGTAGGGCGCCAATATGATTCTGTCGTTGCTCAAGCGCGGTTTTTCGTGCAAATATAGCAAGAAATTTTGTCAAGAAATAAAAAATTGCTACCTTTGCCGCCCCTTGTGTACCGAGGGATCGCAATTATTTAGTATTAACCATTAAAGACTCAAGACAGTGAACACACAGAGTTACAAAACAGTTTTCGCGAATCCGCAGACTGTGACGAAAGGCTGGGTTGTCATTGATGCCACCGACTTGGTGCTGGGTCGTCTTGCCTCCCGGGTTGCCCGTATCCTTCGCGGAAAGGACAAACCCTACTTCACTCCCAATCAGGATTGCGGCGACAACGTCATCATCCTCAATGCGGACAAGGTGAAGCTGACCGGCAGGAAACTGACCGACAAGGTCTATGTCCGTTACACCGGCTATCCGGGCGGACAGAGATTCGCCACCCCGAAGGACATCCTGGCAAAGAGGCCTACCGAACTGGTGAGAATGGCCGTCAAAGGTATGCTCCCCAAAAACCGTCTGGGCAACAAACTCATTAACAACCTGTATCTCTATCAGGGCAATGAGCACCCGCACCAGGCGCAGAATCCCAAAATCATCAAGTTAAACGAAATTTAAACATTGAGCATGAAACAAGTAAACGCCCTTGGAAGACGTAAATCAGCAGTTGCCCGTGTTTACATCGTGCCCGGCAAAGGTAACTTCACCGTCAACGGCCGCGACATCAATGAGTATTTCACTCTCGATGCCCTTCGCTACATTGCGAACCAACCGTTTGAAGTGACGGCTACCGAAGGCCAGTTTGACGTGAAGGCCAACATCGACGGTGGCGGCATCAAAGGTCAGGCTGAAGCCCTCCGGCTCGGTATCGCCCGTGCGCTTTGCGAAGTTGACAAAGAGGCTTATCGTGCTACCCTCAAATCCGCCGGTTTCCTTACCCGGGATGCCCGCGAGGTCGAGAGGAAGAAACCGGGTCAGCCGGGTGCACGCCGCCGCTTCCAGTTCAGCAAACGTTAGTCTGATTTATATGTATTGCACAGTTGCGATGGCTCATAAATCTTCCCGCGGAAGATTGTCGTGACTGCGGAAAAACCGGCAGGACCTTCCTTAGCTACCTGCCGATTGACGAAAGAGTTAAAACAAGAAAATTTTAAAACAATGCCAAGAACTACATTCCAGGAATTGCTCGATAACGGATGCCACTTCGGCCACCTTGCCCGCAAGTGGAACCCCAAGATGGCTCCGTATATCTTTATTGAGAAAAATGGTATCCATATCATTGATCTCCATAAGAGCATCGTCAAGATTGACGAGGCGGCAGGCGTCCTCAAACAGCTCGCCCGCAGCGGCCGCAAGGTGCTGTTCGTCGCCACCAAAAAACAGGCAAAAGACATCGTCGCCGAGAAGGCTGCGGCTGTCGGAATGCCGTATGTGACAGAGCGTTGGGCCGGTGGTATGCTGACCAATTTCCCGACCATCCGCAAAGCTGTCAAAAAAATGAACACCATCGACAAGATGAAGGAAGACGGGACCTATGACACCCTCGCCAAGAGAGAGCGTCTCCAGATTGACCGCCAGCGTGCCAAACTGGAGAAGAACCTCGGTTCTATCAAGGATATGAACCGTCTGCCTTCCGCCCTTTTCGTAATCGACGTCCAGAAAGAAGCCAATGCCGTCAAGGAGGCTGTCCGTCTGAACATCCCGGTAATCGCAATGGTTGATACTTGCTGCGATCCCACACCCATCGATTATGTGATTCCGGCCAATGATGACGCCACCAAGAGCATCGCCTATATTATGGACGTCTGCTGCCAGGCCATCAATGAAGGACTCGAAGAAAGGAAACTCGAAAAGGACAAGGAGCCCGTCGATGTTGAAGAAGAGAAGGCCGCTCCTGCCGGCGTGAAACTCCGCTCCCGCAAGAACGCCTCCTCCAAACTGGCCGCCGCCAAGGAAAATGTCGTGGACGCAGCTCCCGCTGCGGAAGCCCCTGCCGCGGAAGAAGCCAAGGCTGAATAACCCTTTAAAGTAAGCGAACAATGGAAATCAAAGCCGCTGACGTAATGAAGTTGCGTCAAATGACCGGTGCCGGTATGATGGATTGCAAAAAGGCCCTCGTCGAGGCCGACGGCGATTTCAACCGCGCCCAGGAGATTATCCGTGAAAAAGGCAAATTGGTCGCTGCCAAGAGAACCGACCGCGAGACCAGCGAAGGTGCCGTGCTCGCCCGCATCGATGGCAACAAGGCCATCCTCGTGAGCCTCGGCTGCGAGACCGACTTCGTCTCCCGCAACGAGCAGTTCCAGGACCTGGCCAATGCCATCGCCGATGCCGCCATCGCCGCCAAGCCTGCCGATATGGAAGCGCTCAAAGCCGTCAAAATGGCCGATGGCCAGACGGTCGAGGAAGCCATTACGGCCCAGACCGGCAAAACGGGTGAGAAACACGCCCTGGCCTATTATGCGCTCGTCGAAGCTCCCTTCATCGTCGCCTATATCCACAAGATCACCGGCAAGCTCGGTGCCGTGGTAGGCTTCAACAAGGAGATTCCCGCCGAGGCCGCCAAAGGTATCGCGATGCAGGTCGCTTCGATGGCTCCCGTCTCCATCTCCGCCGCCGACTGCCCCAAGGAAGTCGTCGATCAGGAATATCAGGTGGCCGTCGAGAAGACCAAGGAAGAGCAGATCCGCAAGGCTGTCGAGGCTGCGCTGAAGAAAGCCGGCATCAATCCCGCCCACGTGGACAGCGAGGACCACATCGAGTCCAACACAGCCAAGGGCTGGCTCACTCCCGAGCAGGCTGCCCAGGCCCGTGAAATCAAGAAGACCGTGGCCGAACAGAAAGCGGCCAACCTGCCCGAGCAGATGATTCAGAGCATCGCCAACGGCCGTGTCCAGAAGTTCTTCAAGGAGAGCACGCTGGAAGAGCAGGCCTATCAGATGGGCGACGGCAAGCAGTCCGTCAAGGACTTCCTCGCCGGTGTTGACAAGGATGCGAAGATTGTCGTTTTCAAACGCTTTACCCTCAGCGAATAAAAATCGTTGCAAATTCACAAAAAAGGTCAAAAAAAGCAAAAACTTTTTTTGACCTTTTGTTTTTTCTGAAGAATCCGTCCTATCTTGCAGCCCTCAAAAAAATCAAGGCTTATGATGAAAAGACGAAAGAACGGACGCTTCCTCCCCGTGCTGCTCTTGTGGACAGCGGCGCTGGCTTCCTGCACGCCGGAGCCGCTGACTTACCGGGGACCCAATACGGGCAACGGACATCGGCGGGAGGCCGGAGGCACCTTGCCCGAAAGCGAAACTTTTTTGTCGGAGACGGATGCGGACGGGCAGAGCCATCTGTATCTCTGCGGCGTCCGTTATCCCGACGGCTATGACTGGCGCAAAGACCCGCAGAAGGGAAGCGTGGAATGTACGCTCTTTCTGCTGCGTGACGGAGAGCCCCTGCTGGAACTGCCGGTCGGGACCGGGTATCAGCTGGCGTCCGACTCCGATATGCATCGGATTGTCCGGGGGCATCTCTATACGGAGTACTCGACGGAAACGGAGACCATCGTTTCAAAGGACGGTGAAGAATGTTACCGGGTCCCGGGACGGGAACGCCTGCGCGGGCTGCAAGTGCGCGGCAGCGAATTGTTTACCCTCTGCGAATCCCGAAGCGGCGGCGCTTGGGTCCTCCGGCGCGACGGAAGCGAGTATCTCCGGGGCGAGGGTTCCGTCGTGCACGACCTGGCCTTCGACGACGGGACGCTGCGGGGAAGCCCTCCCTTGCAGGTGCCGGCGGCGAACAGGCAGAAATTGTTCTTTGCCACGGTAGAAGAAGCGACCCTCTGCTGGTGGATGGAAGGCCGGAAATACGGTACGCTTGCGTGTGAGGAAAACCAATCTTTCTTTGACGCCGGCCTGGCGGACGGTACGCCCTGGTGCGCCTATTCCCAAAGCGGGGCCCTGGTGATGGATGTGGGCTCCTATTCGACGCTGGCGGTGAAACACGGCAGCCGATGGATGAGCGCCGACGGTCGTGCCGGTCGCTTCTGGGTGTTGTATGAGATGGAAGGACAGCTGCAACTGCGTCAAGTGGAGATGTCGCCCTATTCTTTCACCCGATTATTGGAAATGCCGGCGGAGGCCTGTGCGCTGGCGGTTTCGCCGGAAGGGGAGTGGGCGGTCCTGGCAAAGGATGGGACGGGTTGCAGGATTTTCAGTTCCGGGAGGGGAGAGGAACTGCTTCCGGAAGGAACGGAGGCTTTCCCGGTCTCATTTTTCCGCTTTCTGGGCAATACCCTGTATCTTTCGCTCCAGGTGGAGGGGAGTCCGGCCCTTTACATCGACGGTACCATCCACATCTATCGCTTCAATGGCTGTTTCGACGGAATCGAACAGGGCCCTTAACGGCAGATTTCACCCATCAGGGTGGCGGGGGTGGAGCCGACGACCCGGACGCGGACGTAGTCGCCGGGCCGGAGTACGCCGGAAGCCGGTGCGGCAAAGACGCACATCATATAGTTGGAGGCCCGGCCGCAGAGCTGGCCGTCTCCTTTTTTGGAAGGTCCTTCGACCAGGACGGTCTGGACGCTGCCGACCATTGCGGCATAGCGTTCCTCGCTTTTTTTCATCTGTAGCGCGATGATTTCGTTGAGGCGCCGGGTCTTGACTTCGGGCGGCACGTCGTCGGGGTATTGGCGGGCGGCCAGGGTGCCGGGACGCTCGGAGTACTGGAACATAAAGGCGGAATCGTAGCCCACTTCTTCCATCAGGCTCAGCGTGTCCCGGTGGTCCTCCTCGGTCTCCGAGCAGAAGCCGGCGATGACATCGGTGGTGATGCCGCAGCCGGGAACGGTATCGCGGATGGCCCGGATGCGTTCCAGGTACCAGGCCCGGTCATATTTGCGCCGCATCTTTTCCAGCATCCGGTCGCTTCCGGACTGTACAGGCAGGTGGATGTGCCGGCAGATGTTTTCGTGGGCGGCCATCACCCGGAGCAGTTTGTCGCTTATGTCGGACGGGTAGGAGGTCGAGAAGCGCACGCGCAGCAACGGGTCGATGGCGGCAACGCGCTCCAGCAGGTCGGCGAAATCCACCGTTTCCGCTCCGGCGGGGGAGTCCGCTTCTTCCGGCGTCCCGGTCCAGCGGTAGGAGTCCACGTTCTGCCCCAGCAGGGTGACTTCGCGGTAGCCGTTCCGGAAGAGTTCGCAGGCTTCGCGGATGATGCTGCCCGGCTCGCGGCTCCGTTCCGCCCCCCGGGTGTAGGGCACGACGCAGTAGGAGCAGACTTTGTTGCAGCCGCGCATAATGGAGATGAAGGCGCTGACGCCGTTACGGTCCGTCCGTACCGGGGAGATGTCGGCATAGGTCTCTTCGCGCGACAGCAGGGTGTCGATGCCCGGATGGCCGTCGCGGGCGCAGGCGATGAGTTCGGGCAGGCGCCGGTAGGAGTCCGGCCCGGCCACGATGTCCACCTTGCCGCTTTCCAGCAGTTTTTCCTTGAGCCGCTCCGCCATACAGCCCAGGATGCCCACCAGTACGTCCGGACGCTTCTTTTTCCGGAGGGCGAATTGCTCGATGCGTCCCCGGATGCGCTGCTCGGCGTTGTCGCGGATGGAGCAGGTGTTGGCCAGGATCAGGTCGGCTTCCTCCAGGTTCCCGGTGTGACGCCAGCCGTTTTTCTGAAGGATGGAAAGGACCACTTCGCTGTCGTTGACATTCATCTGGCAGCCGTAGGTCTCGATATATACTTTCAAGGCGCCGTTTCCGGCAGGTATGGGCTTAAGGCTATTCATTTTGTTTTGACAATCCAGCTGCAAAGATAGGGATAATTTCGTGTTTTCTTATTACCTTTGCAGTCGATGAAGAAAGGGTTTTCTCATATCATCCTGCCTGTGGCGCTGCTCGCCGCCTTGTTCGCGGTCGT
>CADBLM010000127.1 GCA_902795445.1 uncultured Bacteroidia bacterium | reverse complement strand
TCCCTGCTGGACCGGTTGGCTGCCCGTATCGGCTCGTCTGCCGGAACCGGGCGGCCTTTCATTATGGACGTGTGCTCGGTCAAGGGGCCCATTGTCGAGGCTGTCAAAGAGCATCCCCTGCGGGGACGCTATGTGGCAGGCCATCCGATGGCGGGAACGGAATACCGGGGAGCCGCCTCCGCGCAGGCCGGTCTTTTTGACGGACGTGCGGGCATCCTGTGCGAGACGGAGGCGTCCGACGCGGATGCCGTGGCGGTGGCTGAAAGCCTTTTCTCGGCGCTCGGGATGAGGATTGTCAGAATGTGCGCGCGGCAGCACGATATCCATACGGCCTACGTCTCCCATCTGTCCCACGTCATTTCCTTCGCCCTCGCCCATACCGTACTCGACAAGGAACAGGATGACAAGCATATCTTCGACCTCGCCTCGGGCGGCTTTTCCTCGACCGTCCGCCTGGCCAAGAGCAATGCCGATATGTGGACGCCCATTTTCCTGCAGAACAAGGAAAACCTGCTTCCGGTCGTGGAGGCTTATGCCGAACACCTGGACCGCTTCCGAAGCGCTTTGGAGAATGAGGACGGGCAGGAATTGCGAAATTTGATAGCGGAGGCCAACAAGATTAAGCGCATAATCCAATAAAAAATATTAACTTTGTGCCCGAAAGAAAAACGTATGATGACTGATCATAAGGCCCATCCCTGGCACGGAATCACTCCTTTGCTGGATAAGAAAGATGAAGTGCGGGCTTTCATAGAGATTGTTCCCACCGATACGGTCAAGTATGAGGTGGACAAGTCTTCCGGCTACCTTTCCCTCGACCGGCCCCAGAAATTTTCCAACATCGTCCCTTCGCTCTACGGCTTCATCCCGCAGACGCTTTGCGGTCCCAAGATGGCCCAGCTTGCCAACGACGTGCTGGCCCGCTACAACATAGAAGGTGACGGCGACCCCCTGGATATCTGCGTGCTGACGGAAAAGGACGTTACCCACGGAGACATCATCGTCAAGGCCCGTCCCATCGGAGGCCTGCGCCTGCTGGACCATTACCAGTCCGATGACAAAATCATCGCCGTACTGGAAAACGATGCCCTTTACGGGGAAATGAAGGACATAGAAGAACTGCCCAAGGAGATTTCCCGCCGGCTGATTCACTATTTCACGACCTACAAGGACATTCCCGGCGAGAACACGAAACGGATGGAATTTGTCGGTTTGTATGGCGCGGAGACTGCCTGGGACGTGATTCATCGTTCGATGGAAGATTACAAGGATTATTTGAAGAGCAATGACTGATAAAGAAAAACTGATTTCCCATCTTCGGACCATTCCCGATTACCCCGCCAAGGGGATTGTTTTTTTTGACGTGACGACCTTGTTCAAGGATGCAGAATGCCTGAAAATTCTCGTGGACGACCTGTACGAGCATTACAAGGACAAAGGCATCACCAAGGTGGTGGGCGTGGAGTCCCGGGGCTACATTGCCGGCGCCGCCCTGGCCGTACGTCTGGGAGCCGGTTTCATTATGGCCCGCAAACCGGGCAAACTTCCCGCGGAGAAACTCTCCGAGTCCTATTCCAAGGAATACGGCAAGGATTCCATCGAAATCCACGCGGATGCCATTGACGGGAACGACGTGGTGCTGATTCACGACGACTTGCTGGCGACCGGCGGCACCGTGGCGGCCACCTATCGGCTCGTCCAGCGCTTCCATCCCAGGAAGACCTATATGAGTTTCAATATCGATTTGACGGATGTGCCCAAACTCGGCATCTATCCTAAGGATGCCGAGACTTACAGCATCCTCAGCCTGTGCGAACACGAAGGATAATTGTTTTTTTAATTTTCCATACTTATGAAAAAAACTATTCTCTCTCTGGTCAGCGTCCTGACGCTTGCCGTGCCGGCTTTTGCCGCGGAACAGGGTTCCACGATGTTCAACGGATCCACCAATCTCCAGATTTTCTACGACTTCGGTGGTGACCGCCGTTGCGTGACTACGACCCTCGAAGGCTTCTACAACGACCCTTGGGGCAACACCTTCTTCTTCGTCGATCACGATTACGACCCCATCGGTTCCAAACTCAATCAGCAGAATATGCCCGGTCTGACCAAGGCCATCAGCGGTACATACTGGGAAATCGCCCGTTGCCTGAACTTCTGGCAGAATACGCCCGTCAAGGATCTGAGCCTCCAGGTCGAGTACAACGGCGGCGTTTACAGCAAATACAACATCAACCACGCCTTCCTCGCCGGTTTCGACTACTTCCTCCACAGCAGCGACTACAAGAACACCTTCAACTTCAAGCTCCTGTACAAACACATCCTCTACGATGAGGGAGCCTGGGGCAAAACGGACGCGATGGGGCTTCCCGTCATTGAGAAAAACCACCAGACCGTCGTTCCTCTCCAGTTCACCTTCGTCTGGGGTATGCAGGACCTGTTCGGCGTGACCGGACTCCGCTTCAGCGGCTTCCTCGATGTCTGGGGCCAGGAGCATATGGTTGTTCCGACCAAATGGACCAAGGATGGCTTCGAGGCTGACTGGACGCAGGCTTCCCTTTCCCACGTCGTGATGATTACCGAGCCCCAGATCTGGTACAGCGTGGGCCAGCACTTCGGCTGCCCCAACCTCAATGTGGGTACCGAGATCGAGATGTCCGTCGACTTCGGTACGGCCAAAGGTTTCTGGTGCCGTCCCTGCCTCGGTGTGAAATGGGTATTCTAGTATTGATTGACTATATAATAATATGAACAAATTCCTCGCAAAAGCCTTCGGCTTTGACCCGATGAAGAACGATATCCGCACCGAGATCATCGCGGGTATCACCACTTTCCTCACGATGGCGTACATCCTCGCCGTCAACCCTATGATTTTCGGCAACCTTGATGGAATGCCCAAAGGTTCCGTCTTCACGGCGACCGCCCTGGCCGCCATCATCGCCACCCTCGTGATGGCCTTCTATGCCAAGAAACCTTTCGCCCTCGCACCGGGTATGGGCCTGAACGCCTTCTTCGTGTTCACGGTCTGCTTCGGTATGGGCTACAGCTGGCAGTTCGCCCTCACGGCCGTTCTGATTGAAGGTATCATCTTCATCATCCTTTCGCTGACCAAGGTGCGTACCTGGATTCTCAACGCCGTTCCGGTGTCCCTCAAACACGCCATCGGTGCCGGTATCGGCCTGTTCATCGCTTTCATCGGTCTGCAGAGCGCCGGCATCATCGTCAACAATGACGCCACCCTTGTCGGCCTGGGCAAACTCACCGAAGGAAAGGCGCTCCTCGGCGTCATCGGTCTGGTGATTTCCGGCACCCTCGTGATGCTTCACGTCCGCGGCGGCATCCTTCTGGGTATCCTCGCCACGGCCATCATCGGCATCTCCATCAAGGATCCGGCCACGGGTGAGGCCATCACGCACTTCACGGGTGTCGTGTCGCTGCCCGACAGCGTCGCTCCCATCTTCTGCAAATTCGAGTGGAGCCAGATCCTCTCGGTTGATATGATTGTCGTGGTCTTCACCTTCCTCTTCATCGATATGTTCGATACGATGGGTACGGTCGTCGGCGTCGCCGAGAAGGCAGGATTCGTTGATGAGAAAGGCAATATCCAGGACGCCGAGAAGGTCTTTATGGCTGACGCGATCGGTACGGTCTGCGGCGCCTGCCTCGGAACGTCCACCACCACGACCTATGTCGAGAGTGCCGCCGGTGTCGGTGCGGGTGGCCGTACGGGCCTGACCGCCTTCACGGCAGCCGTCTGCTTTGCCATCGCGCTGCTCTTCTCTCCGATTTTCCTCGCCATCCCCGGTGCCGCTACCGCTCCTTCCCTCATTATCGTGGGTATGATGATGATGCAGCCTGTCACCAAGGTCAACTGGCTCAACTATCGTGAGAGCATCCCGGCATTCCTCTGCCTCATCCTGATGCCCCTTGCCTACTCCATCTCCGACGGTATCCTCATCGGTGTCATCGCCTATGTGGTGCTCTACGCCCTCTCCGGCAAGTACAAGGAAATCAGCCCGATGATGTGGATTCTCGCCGTCCTCTTCGTACTCAAGTACATTTTCCTGTAGGACAGCAACCGAGAAGGATATACCGGAAGGGTATAAATGTACGATACACATTCAGGGGTCGGCTCGTTTCGGGCCGACCTCTATTTTTTTTGGAGGGGGTGATTGTTAAGTCGTTGTGCTAATGACAATCAATGAATTGTTTGTCACCCTGTTGATGGAGTAGGGCTAAAAATTTTTTCGTATCTTCGCGGGAAATGGAAAAGTTATGACACTGGGAAGCATCACGGATGCGCTGGAGCGCCTGGCTCCATTGCGCTGGCAGGAAGATTATGACAACAGCGGCCTGCAGGCCGGCCTTTTTGACAAAGCCGGCGTCCCGCTTGGCCGCGATGCGGAAGTGACGGGTGTGCTGGTCTGTATAGACATCACGGAAGCGGTCATCGACGAGGCGGTCTCCCGGGGCTGCAACCTGGTCGTGGCGCACCATCCCCTGATTTTCCGTCCGCTCAAAAATGTCACCGGCGCGACTTACCAGCAACGCTGCGTCGCCAAGGCCCTCTGCAACGGTGTGGCCCTGTATGCGGCGCATACCAATCTGGACAATGCGCCCGGAGGCGTCTCCTGGGAAATGGCCGCCCGCATCGGACTCCGGCAAGTGCGTACGCTGGCGTCTCTGCCATCAGGTCCCGTCATCCCTTCTGACAGCCCGGCGGCTTGTCCCTCCGCTCTCGCAGGCTGTCCGGCGGCGGTTCCCGGCAGCGGTGTCATCGGCGTCCTGCCCGAAGCGATGGAGCCGGAAGCCTTTGCCCGCCGGCTGGCGGATATTTTTGCTGCGCCCGCCCTGCGCTGGTCCTGTCCTGGCTTCCGGCAGCAGGAGCCCGGATTTCCTTCCTGCTCCCGGGCGGACGCGCAGCCTGCGACGATTCACACCGTGGCCCTGTGCGGCGGCTCCGGCGGAGAATTCATCCGCGACGCCATTGCGGCCGGGGCGGACTGCTATGTCACCGGCGAGATCCGCTATCACGATTATTTCGAGGCGGACGGCTGTATGCTGGTCGCCCTCGGACATTATGAGAGCGAACAGTTTACGATGGATTTGCTTGAACGTTATCTAAAGCAGACCGTCTCAGATGCTGGAGACAACGTTCCGGTCTGTCGTTCCGCCATTGTCACCAATCCCCTCGAATTCCTCCGCTCGCTCTGACGGGCTTACAGGTGGAAGCGGACACCGAGTTCGAAACCGAGCATCAGCGGCTGCTTGGTGCGGATGCTCTTGGGTTGGTTGAGGCGGAAATAGTATTTGATATCAGGATCGAGATAGATGCTGACCAGCGGTGACAGGACGAAATCCACGCCCAGGCCGGCTCCTACGCTGAGTTGTGCCCCGTTGACCGCTTCGTTGTGGTTGAGCTGCCGCTTGTTGGCCGTCCAGGTGTTCGCCAGGCATTTCTCGACCGTTCCTCCGGCGTGAACATAGAAATCGATGCGGTCGCTGCGCAGGATGTGGAAATAGGCCGTGACGGGTACGCCGATGAATTGCTGGATGTTGAAGATGTTGTCGTAGGCAGTCCCGCCGTCAAATTGTTCGCCATTCCATTCGAAATAGGTCCCGGAGAAGTTGCGGGACAGGCGGGTATAGTTGATGCCGATGCCGACCGACCAGCGCGGGGTGATGTCGTACGTCACGTTGAGGCCTGCGCTGATGGGAATGCTATAATTGACTTCTCCGGTTTCCTGCACGTAAGAATGATTGGGCAGGCTGCTGTCGGTGGCACCGCTGTAGCCGGTGTACTGTCCGTTCTTCTTGGAGGTGAAATTGCTCAGGGCGTTGGAATAGCCGGCGATGTTGAAGCCGGATTTGTCCGCCTTGCGGCTTCCTGAGGGTGTTTCTTCTTCCCAGTCCGGAATCTCCGCCAGCAATTTGCTATCTTGCGGGTTTGCCGCGGCAGCGGTCGTCGTCTCACTCGTCTGCGGGGTCTCCGTTGCAACCGTCATTCCCTCGCGTTTCTGCGGGGTCTCCGTTGCAACCGTCATTCCCTCGCGTTTCTGCGGGGCTTCCGTCACCACGGCTACCGCCTCGCTTGTCTCCGGAGCTTTCGCAACGGCAACGCTCTCACGCGCCCTTGCGGCGGGGGCGGCAGGTCCCGTTTCACTCATCGTGGCAGGTCCCGTTTCACTCGTCGCGGCAGGCTCCGTCTCGCCTGACGGGTTGGCTGCGGCGGCAACGGACTTCGTCTCTGTGGCGCTTGCCGGCACCTCCGTCACCACGGCGAGGTCGGGGGCATCTTCGGAAGGAGATTGCGGCTGGCTCCAGGGCGTAAGCAGCAAGGCCAGGGCGGCTGCGGCAGCGACGGAAACAGCCGTCCAGCGGATGATGCGGCCTTTCCCTTTTTCACCCGTTGCAGCGGCTCCCTTTGCTCCGGCATTCGCCGCACCGGCAGCTGATGCAGCACCCGCAGCAGCCAGTCGGGCGGCGATGCCCTCCCACGCGCTTTCGGGTACCGGCTCAACGGCATCCGCCAGAAGATTCTGAATCTTCCGGTCAAACCCGCTATGTCCGTTTTCCTGCATCATCTGTCACGTTTTATTCTTTCCTGCAGCCACAAACGTGCCCGCGCCAACTGCGAACGGCTGGTCACTTCGCTGACTCCCAAGGCTTCGCTGATTTCCTTGTGGGAATAACCTTCCACCACATACATATTGAAAACCGTGCGAAATCCCGCGGGCATCCGGGCAAGCAACTCCATCAACTCCTGATAACCGATGTCCTCCGTCTGGCTCGGGATGTCGGTCGTCATCCCCCTCGCTTCTTCCAGGTCGTCGCTGAGTTTGAGCGCATCCTTGCGCCGCAGTTCCATCAAAGCCGTATTGACAAAAATCTTTCTGGCCCAGCCTTCGAACGCCCCTTCTCCCTTGAAGGAATCCAATTTGGTAAACAGCGTCACGAAGCCGTCCTGCAACAAATCTTCCGCCATCTGCCGGTCGCCTCCGCAATAGCGCAGGCATACGGCAAACATACGGGGTGCCAGCCTGTCGTACAACGACTTCTGCGAGCCCCGGTCTCCTTTTTTGCAGGATTCGACCAAAGTATGGATGCTGTTTTTCTCCATTAGGTTGCATCAAATGGAAGGTAAAGTTACAAGCAAGCCGAGAGAAAAACAAAATTATTGCTAAATTTGTCCGTTGTTATGAGAGAGAAATTTTTAATCCTGCTTGCTTCCTTGGCCCTGCTGGCCTTTCCTTCGTTGAAACTCAGGGCGGAGGACGAACGGGCCGTGCTGCCCGGGATGGTCGATGCCGTCTGGCTCTTCTCCCAAGGGGAATACAAAGACGCTTCCCGCCTCTTTGCCCGTCTGCTTCAGCGTCAGCCCGACAACGGGGCGCTCAACTACTATATGGCCCTGTGCGACGTGGCCCTTTACAAAGTGAACGAAGGCGTTTCCCGGATGGAAAAAGCGGTGGCGCTGGACAGCAGCAACACCTGGTACCGCCATCGCCTGGCCCAGCTTTATGGAGCGACCAAGTCCTATGAAAAGGCGCTGGCGCAATACGAAAGGCTGGAAAAGGAAAGACCGAAAGACCCTTACCTGGCGGATGAAATCGGAGAAATCTATCTGCGGGCCGGACATTACGACAAGTATTACCCCATCGCCAAGAGCTACGTCACCGGCGAAGGACTGGATGAGGAGGATAAGTTGAAATATCTCTCCGGCCTCCTGAAAGATTTTTCCCGCGAAGAAGTCAAGGCGATGCGCCCCTGGCTCGATTCGCTCTATGTCAACCTCGACAAGTCGCATCCCGGCAGTCCCGCGCCGATGGACAACTGGTGTCAGATTCTGGCCTGGCTGGGCGACTGGGAGCAATTGGATGTTTACGCTGCGGAGGCTGTCTCGCGTTTCCAGCAGGATACGACCCTGTGCTATTACGGGACGGCTGCCAAGTATTTCCGCAAAGACTACAAAGGCTCCGCCGCCCTGCTCGAAAAACTCATCACGCTCCAGAAAGGTGACCGCAAGAAAGTGCTCTCGCATTATTCCTGGCTCGGGGAAATCTATTTCAAGGGAGAGATGTGGCAGAAATGTTTCGACACCTACGACAAAGCCCTCCGCCTCGACCCGGACAACATCCTTATCCTCAATAATTACGCCTATTTCCTCAGCCTCCGCAAGCGCAACTTGAAGAAGGCTTTGCAGATGAGCCGCAAGACCGTCGAGGCCGAGCCCGACAATGCGACCTATCTGGATACCTGCGGCTGGATTCTCTATCTGCTGGGCCGTCTGGAGGAAGCCAAGGCGCAGTTCAACCACGCCAAACTCTACGGGGGCAACGACAATGCCGTCATTCTCGACCACTACGCTACCGTGCTCTACGACCTGGGCGAGTACCGCCTGGCCCATTCCTACTGGACCAAGGCCCTGACCAAAAACGAAAATCAGGAAGTCGAGGGACTGGAAGAAAAAATCGAAAAGGCCGCCAAGGCCATCGCAGCCGGAAATGCGAAGCAATAAAGGGCGAATATTCGTACTGACGCTCCTGTCCGTCTGTCTTTTCCTGCCCCTCCAGGGCCAGGATACGTCCCGTCAGACCCGGAAAAAACAGAATCTGGAAAAGGAAATCACGCTCCTCGAAGGCCAGATTCGTGAAAATGAAGCCAAGAGCAAGGATGTGTTGGAGAAATTCACCCTGACCGGGAAACTGGTCTCCTCGCGCAAGGCCCTCGTCGCCGAAACGGACCGCGAGCTCCGCTCGACGGACGGCCAGATTGCCGTCCGGCGCCGCAATGCCGAGCAGATGCGGCAGCGCGTGGATACGCTGGACAAGTATTATTCCCGTCTGCTGGTCAGCGCCTACAAGAGCCGCAATATGAGTTCCTGGTATGTCTATATCCTGGCCAGCGAAAGTCTCGGACAGGCGTACCGGCGCTACAGCTATTTCCGGACCCTCTCCGACAATCTCAAGTCCCAGGCCTTCGAACTCAAGGAGGCGCGGGTGCAGCTTCAGGATGAAATGGACAGCCTTTCCCGCCTCCGCAGCCGCCAGCAGCAGCTTCGCAATGAGCGGGCCCGGGATTTGTCCCGGCTTCAGAAAGAAGAAAAGGACTACAGCCGCCAGATGGCGACACTCAAGAAAAACAAAAACAAATATACGGCCGAAACCGCCCGCAAACGCAGGGAGGTGGAACGCCTGGACAAAGAAATCGAGCGGATTGTCAACAGTGCCGTCAAGGCTCCGCCCAAAAAGTCCCAGCCCGTCGATTATGTGCTCGACGGAGAGTTTTCCAAGAACAAAGGCAAACTGCCCTGGCCCGCGGAAGGCAGCATCGTCGAGAAATACGGCCAGCACTATCACCCCGTCTTCACCAATGTCAAGATGCCTTTCAACAAAGGCATCAACATCGCCGTCGCCCAGGGGGCGCCCGTCAGGGCCGTGTTTGACGGAACGGTCACGCAGGTCGTCGTCATCCCCGGTTACAATCTTTGCGGGATGCTGCGGCACGGTAACTATTTTACCTTCTACTGCAAACTCAAATCTACCCAGGTCAAGGTCGGTGATAAGGTCAAGACCGGCCAGCAGCTGGGAACGGTCGATACGGTTTCCGGTGCCAGCCGCCTCCATTTCGAACTGTGGAAGGGCAGCCAGCACCAGAATCCCGAAAACTGGCTGCGGCCATAAAACTACGCGTATGACAATCAGAATTCTCGATATCATCCATCAGACGATGGCCGACGGTCCGGGGCTGCGGACCTCCATCTATTGCGCCGGCTGCGCCCATCATTGCGAAGGCTGCCACAACCCCCAGTCCTGGGATTTCAAAGGCGGCAGGGAAGTGGAAGTGGACGATTTGGTGGAACTGGTGGCGGCGGATGAATTCAGCAATGTCACCTTCAGCGGGGGCGACCCGCTGTACCAGGTCGAAGCCTTCACGGAACTGGCCCGCAAAATCAAGGAACGGACCGGCAAGAATATCTGGTGCTATACCGGCTTCACCTATGAAGAAGTGCTTGCGGACCCCCGTCTGTCCCAGATTTTACCCTATATCGACACCCTGGTGGAGGGACCTTTCGTCCTGGCGCTGCGTAATACGCACCTGCTGTTCCGGGGTAGTTCCAACCAGCGTATCATCCACCTGACCCCGCAGCCGGACGATGAGATTCCCGGGACCGTCAAACTCGTAGAAATCCAATAGCGGTACGGACGATGCAAATCGCTCCTGATGGTCCTCGTCGGGAGCATTTACAGCGTGGTGGACGGCCTGTTCGTATCCAATCTCGTCGGCACGACGGCCTTTGCCGCCCTCAATGTCATCTGGCCGGCCGTTATGCTGATCGGCTCCATCGGGCTGATGGTCGGAACGGGCGGCTCCGCCCTTGTCTCGCAGATATTGGGGCAGGGCGACCCGAAGCGTGCCAACCGGGTGTTCAGCCTGCTCATCGCTTTCACGCTGGGGCTCTCCCTGCTCTTTGCACTTCCTCTTTTCCTGCTGATGGAGCCGCTGCCCCGGCTCCTCGGTCCCGACGGCATCTGGCTTGCCGTTGATGCCGCCGACCTCTGCTGCCTGGTAATGAGCGTCTTTCTCCTCCTGCGTTTCCGGCGCCGCTACGGCTATTGATTCAAGGCCCCGGTCCGGACATCCCTTCCATCCAAATGAGCAGGCTGCTGGCGAGGGCTTTTAAAGTGCATCTATTTAAATTAAAAAAATGTGTATCTTTGCAATCCCTTAGTAAAGGATGCCTATGTTTGAGGATATCGCCTTTTGCTCCGACAAGTACCAGTACACGATGGGAAAGTCGTTTTACGACTGCGGAAAGGCCGTTCAGACGGCCGTTTTCAACCTGTTCTACCGCAAAGCTCCCGAAAACAACAACTGGGCCGTCGTCAGCGGCACCGACGAAGTGCTGGAAATGATTGCCGGACTCGGCGGCAAGGATGAAGCCTGGTTTGAGAAATTCCTTCCGGGAGACAGCTACCGGGAATTCCGCAGCTATCTGGCCGGAATGAAATTCACCGGCAATGTCTATGCGATGCGCGAAGGAGAAATCGCTTTTCCTTCCGAACCCATCATCACCGTGGAAGCGCCGCTTGTCGAGGCGCAGGTCCTGGAGACCCCGATGCTCTGCATTATGAACCACCAGATGGCCGTCGCCACCAAGGCTTCCCGCGTCTGCCGTTCTACCAACAAACCCGTCAGCGAGTTCGGCTCCCGCCGCGCCCACGGTCCCTGGGCCGCCACCTACGGCGCCAAGGCCGCCATCATCGCCGGCTGCGCCAATTCCTCCAACATTCTGACCGGTATGAAATGGGACTGCGGTTCCACCGGCACGATGGCCCACAGCTACGTCACCTCCTTCGGATGCAGCGTTGCCGGAGAACGCAACGCCTTCGACTGCTACATCCGCTCCCACAGGGGCGAACCCCTGCTGTTGCTCATCGACACCTATGACACCCTGCGCTGCGGCATCCGCAATGCCATCGCCGCCTTCAAGGCCGCCGGCATAGAAGACGGCTATCAGCCCGTGTACGGCGTCCGGCTGGACAGCGGCGACCTGGCCTATCTCTCCGTTGAAGTCCGCAGGATGCTGGACGAGGCCGGACTGAAAGGCTGCAAGATTTTCGCCACCAATTCTCTGGACGAGTATCTTATCGCCGACCTGGAGCGCCAGGGCGCCTGCATCGACTCCTACGGCGTCGGCGACGCCATCGCCACCTCCAACGCCAATCCCTGCTTCGGCAATGTCTATAAACTTGTGCAGATAGACGGCGAACCCGTCCTGAAACGCTCCGAGGACCGGACCAAACTGATTAATCCCGGTTTTCAGATAACCTGGCGCATCAGCAAGGACTATCCGGAAGGCGAAATTTTCAAGGCCGACGTGACCTGCCTGCGCGACGACAGCCTCTGCCGGAAAATCGAGGCCGGAGAAAGCTTCACCATCTGCGACGAGCACGACCGCTACAAGTACAAGACCTTCGAAGCCGGTACCTATCACGCCAGGCCCCTTCAACTCAAAATGATGGAAGGCGGACGGCGCATCTATCCCGAGGAGGGTCTCCAAGTCAAGCGGGACTATTACCGGGACAATCTCTCCCGCTTCAGCCCGAGCGAACGCCGTCTCATCAATCCGCATTACTACAAGGTCGATATATCGGACGATCTCTATAATACCAAACTCGATATCATCGAACGTCTGGTCAAGGATATCGAAGCTTTTTAAGACATCAATATGAAATCTCTTCTCAAGTATCTGCCGGTCCTCGCCCTGTGCCTGGCCTGCGCCCAAAACAAAACGATGAAAATGGAAAAAGACGCCGTCCTGGTCGTAGTGGACGAATTGTATGATTTTATCGACGGGTCGATGGCCTGCGGCAATGCCGAAAACTCCGTCGCCTATATCCGCGGACTGATGCAGGCCAATGCGGAAACGCCGGTCTGTTTCGTCTGTGACCACCATCCCGCCAACCACTGTTCATTCACGGAGCAGGGCGGTCCCTGGCCCTCGCACTGCGTAGCCGGTACCCGCGGCGGAGAAATCCACGAAGACCTCCGTCCCCTCGTAAAGGAGGAACTCGTCTTCTACAAAGGCTGCAACCCGGCCGAAGAACAGTATTCCGGATTTGACGGCCGCAATGAGGCGGACCAGAGTCTGGCCGAAGTCCTGCGTGCACTGGATGCGTCCGTCGTCTATGTCGTAGGCATCGCGACCGAATACTGCGTGTACAACACCGCCAGGGACCTCAAGCAGGACGGATTCAACGTCAAGGTACTGGAAAAGGGCCTCGGCTATGTGAACGCGGACGGTCACGCCGAGACCCTGGACAAAATGCGTGAGGAAGGATTCACCATCCTCTAAATCAAAGCGCACTCAAGCCGTTTCTGTCTCCCGGGGAATGTTTTTCCCGCCCGTAAACTTTACGGCCAGGACGAAGACGACGGCTGCTCCGGCAAAAGCCAGCCAGTACCAGGCCTTGACCGGAAAAAGTTCGTAGAACGTTTCCGCCTCCTCCCATCCGGGTATCCTCATCACGAGCACCGATGCCAGGTTGTTGGCGGCGTGCATCAGCATCGTCGTCTTCAGCGACCCCGTTTTCCAATACACATAACCCAGGAAGAGGCCGGTCAGAAAAGCCGGAATCCCCTGCCAGAGGTTGGCGTGAATCAGGGCGAAGAACACGGCCGATACGGGGATGGCCCACAACGCGCCCGTCTTTCCCAGCAGACCGCGCAGCACGATGCCGCGGCACAGCCACTCCTCAAAAAACGGAGCGAAGACGCAGGTGCAGAGCAGGCTGGCCCACAGGGGACCTTCTCCCAGCATTTTCATCGCGTTCAGCAGGTTCTCCGGCATCGGCGGAAGCAGCAGCGTCACCGGGTCGCAGAGAAAGGCCAGCGCCAGCATTCCCGCCACCGCCGTCAGCACGGAAGCCGCGTTCCAGTTTTCATTCCGGTCCATCGGACGGGGCTCGCCGCGGAACAGGTTTCTGCGGCTGAAGCTGGAAGCCAGCAGCATCGTGGGAATGAACATCAGGGGATAGCTGATGAGCTGGATGTAAATGGGGGCAAATCCCGCCTTCGTCAGCGACAGCGTGGCGAAAAGGGCCAGTATCACGCCGGTCAGCAGCGTGATGCCGATCCACAAGAAATCGATCCACCCCGGGATGAACCAGTCATACGCCGAGAGCAGATCGAAAGAACGGGAACGGGGGTGGTACCGTTTCATCTTACCGGTAAAGCGGGGTAGGATACACGCCCGTATCGGCCAGTTCCTGGAACTTGGCGACGACGGCGGGGCGGTCCTCCTTGAACGTCACGCCGAACCAGCGGGAAGGCGTACCCAGCAGTTCCGTCTTGGCGCTGCCATCCTTGATCATACAGTCGATGGCGTAGGGAATGTAGAATTCCGCTTTCAGTTCGTTGATGTTCCGGGCGATGAATTCCTCGAAAATCTTGCCGCTCTTCTCGAAATAGTCGGGCGTGAATCCCCACATATTCATCGAACACAGCGCTTTGTCGGGCAGGCAGACCTTTTCCCCCTTGGCGTTGTCGCCATAGATTTTCCCGTCCGCGGCGCGGGCGATGTTGTGGTGTTCTTCCACGTGGGTGAGGATGCCGTCCTTGTCCGCGCTGCCGATGCCGCGGCTCACACCGCCGCTCTCGGACAGGGTGTTGTCCAGTTCGAAGCCGATGAGGGTGTAGCGCCCCGTCGAATGTTCGTGGGCCCGCAGCCAGTCGCCGAGGATTTTGAAGGACTCCTTGCCGTAGTAGTCGTCTCCGTTGATGACGGCGAAGGGCTCCTTGACGACCTCCTTGCCCATCAGCACGGCGTGGGCCGTCCCCCAGGGTTTCTGGCGCTCGGGGTTGAGGGTGTATCCGGCAGGAATCTTGTCGAGTTCCTGGACGACGAAATCAAATTCCAGGGGAGTCCCGTCGATGCATTTGACGTTCTTGTATTTTTCCCGGACGGTCTTTTCCATATCGGCGCGGAAGTACTCGCGCACGACATAGACGACTTTCCCGAAGCCGGCCTGTACGGCGTCGTAAATCGAATAGTCGATGATGGTTTCTCCGCTCGGGCCGAGTCCGTCCATCTGCTTGAGTCCGCCGTAACGGCTTCCCATTCCGGCGGCGAGAACTAAAAGGGTAGGTTTCATTTTTCTGTGGTTTTTATAGAACTTTCGACAAATTTAATTATTTTTGCCGTAAATCACGAAAGACAGATGAAAAAGTTGTTTTCCTGGTGGCAAGACGGGGCAAAAAAGTTCTGGGTTATCCTCCTGCTCGTCTTCTGTTTCTTGCTTCTTGTCCGCAAGAACAATGTCATTACCTGGGTGGGGGCGGTCTTTGAAGTCCACGCGCAGAAGCGGGAAATCAATGCCCTCCAGGAAAGAATCTCCGAACTCGACAAAGGAATCCGGGAAATGGAGAACGACCCCGATGCCGCCGAGCGCTATGCCCGTGAGAAACTTCATTTCTGTGCGGACGGGGAGGATGTCTATCTGGTCGAAGAATAATCAGCGCTGAAATATCCGTCGGAAATCTTCCGACAGGAGGAAAATCCACCGGAAAAGGTGGATTTTTTTTGTGCTTTTTTTGAAAAAAAGTGCAAAAAAATTTGGAAATGTCGTGGGGGGGGTGTATATTTGTACGATAATTCTCGTCCGATGGTGCTTGGCACGGAAGACGGGATGGAAATCTAAAACCAAGGATAAGATAATGAAGCTTCAGCAATTCTTCGTTATTTCAGTGGCTGTCACCGTATTGGCTTCCGCTTGTACGGACCCGAAAGTGGAGTACGCCAAAGGCGGAGGTGTGGAACCGGAGAGCGTGATGCCTTTGACTCCCGAAGACGGACGGGTCCGTTTTGTCTTGGATGCCCGGAGCGCCACGCTTCGCAGGCTGATGGGGGGAAGTGACTTCGCTTTTTCTTCGGAGGATGAAATCTATCTGAAATCCGTGACCTATCATCCCGAAATCGGCGGAGACGGCACAGCTACCCTGAATGTCCCGGAGTCCGCGACCGGACGCTATCAGCTGTTCTGCTATCCCCGGGGCTCCAAGGACTGGTATGCCGAAGGGAAGGAGTATCCCCTCAAAGGCCTGATTATTCCCTATTCCCAGATCTGGGGGAAGACGGCGGACGAACTCTCGACCTATCCCCTTTTCGGAGAGTACAGCGAGGCTGCCGGCAATCGCATCCTCTTCAAAGAGGTGGTATCGGCCGTAGATGTCGCGTTGAAGGGTTCTGCCAGGATTGCCTCCGTGCATATAGAGAACAAATCGCAGGGGCAGGAGGTTTCCGACAACCTGGCAGGCATCGCTTCCTATACGCCGGACGGAGGTTATACGCTGGATGAGGGCGTCCGTTTCGTCAACCTCAACTGTACCGACGGTGGCGAGGGCGTCGCCCTGTCGGAGGCGGGTACGCATTTCGTCCTGCTCCTCTCCAAAGGCAGTTACAAGGACGGCCTGACCCTGACGGTCACCGATATGGACCACAAAGGGCAGGTGTTCGACATCCCGGCCTTGGACCTCGCGGCGGGCGAGGTGAAGTCTTTCGCCTTTGATTACGCGCCCGACCCTGCCCTGCTGTTTTTCGAGCATTTCGACAATTTCGTCTGGGGCGGACATGTGCAGGGCCACGCGACCAGCGCGGCCTATGCGCCTACTTCCACAACCAATCCCAATGAAAATCCCACCGGGCGTTCCGGCTATGAAAACGCCTTTGTCAAGGTGGCCAATACCACCCCCGGTTCCGCTTTCATCCAGTCCAACTGGAACAATGTCAGCGGATGGACCGTCGGAGAGCGGCACGTGGTCAGTGATTCTTATGTGAGGAGCCGCAACATCGCCGACCTGAATTATCTGTACCGCTGCCAGGAGTTCCAGGGCTGCATCAGCTGCGGCGGCGGGGACGAAGTCCGCGGCGCTATCCAGCCTGCGCTGGCCGCCCGCTTCGAGGACGGACAGTATTACGATCTGACCGTTTCCTACGACATCTGTTTCCGTTACGGGACCGAGGACATCTTCTCGACCCACATCAACGAAAGCGGGGCCGTCACGGCGGTCACGGTTGACGGACAGCCGCTGGAACTGCAAACGTCCATCGGGGGAAACAATACCTATACCCACGGTTTCCTCAATACCTGTACGATGGACCGGTCCGACCTCAAGTCGCCGACCTCCGACGAATACGGCGACGGATGGCACCACGTGGAGATGACCCTGGTCAATCTCAACGCCGCTTCCTCCTTCGGCCTCTGGGGCGTGGATACCGGTTCCGAAATCAAGCACGGACATTTCATCGACAACCTGGAAATCCGCGCCGTCAGGCATCCTGAACCGGCGCAGCGCCTGCGCGTGATGCTGTACAACGTGCAGAACGGTATGTGGGCGGACCAGGGCAACAATTTTGACAACTTCGCTGCCTGGGTCAAGAAGTGGGATCCCGATGTCTGCATCTTCTGCGAATCGCAGAGCATCTACAAGACCGGCACCTCTACGGCAGATACCGAAGACAACTGGCCGCTTTTCACCGGCCTGATGAGCCGGCGCAGCAACAGCGACGCCACGACGGCCTTCACGGACCCCAAGTGGGCCGCCCTCGCCGCCCGTTTCGGGCACGATTATACGGCCGTCAGCGGATGGCGGGACAACTATCCGCAGGTCATTACCGCCAAGATGCCCATTACGACGGTCCGCCGAATCGCGCAGGGCAAAACCCCCGGCCAGTATATCCAGCACGGGGCCGGCCACTTCCAGATTACCTCCCACGGCCAGGTCGTCAACATCGTGACCTGTCATCTCTGGCCCCAGATGTTCTGGCCCGGACGCGACACCGAGGCGAGCCGTGCCGCCCAGGAAGGCCGCGACTACCAGAAGTACGAGGCGCAGAGCATTATGGGCAAGACCATCCAGGCCTATCCCTCCGAGTCCAACTGGCTGCTGATGGGCGACACCAACGCCATCTCGCCCATCGACGAACCCTATTATGATTACCTCCAGGTCTATGCGGATACCAAGACGAAATGGATGTATGCCCATCAGGTATTCCGTGACCCTTCTTACGGCCGTCAGCTATATGATATGGTGCGGGAAGGGAAGGAGTCTCCCTACCAGGGCGAAGGCCGTTTCATCACCTCCACCGGCGGCACCGGCCGTATTGACATTATGTACGGCAGCGAAGCGATGAAAGACCGCGTGACGAGCCTGTCCACGACCATCAACGACAAATGGTCCAATCCGGTCCAGAGCGCCATCTACGACCCGGAAGTGGATACGCAGCATTTTATGTATCCTTCGGACCACAGGCCCATCCTGGTGGAATTCGATATGTCCAAGTAAAAGCGAGACAGTATGAAGAGTAAACGTTTTTTGACTCTGTCGCATCTGATTGTGCCTCTCCTTCTGCTGGCGCTGGCGTCCTGTACGAAAAAGGACCCCAATGCCCGGCGTGACGAGTTTATCGACGTCTATGACAGCCAGGCCTGCGAAACGCCGCTTTCCAGTTCCTGGATCGGTGTCGAAGGCGGCTCCATCACCTTATATATAAAGAGCAGCGTACCCTTCACGCCCAAGTGGCAGGACGGCCAGGTGCCGGCCTGGGCTTCCATCAGCAAGCCGGAAAAAATCGGAGACGGCCTGTGGTCGGTCCGCGTGACGGCGGACAAACTGTCGGAAGAGGCCGTGTATGAACGCCGCAGCGGAGTGCTGATGCTCTCGGCTCCCGATATCTATCTGGGCAACTTCTTTGTCGTCAATCAAGGCTTCACCGCCCGTGTCGCCAGCGACTTCTCCTGGCTGGGCGGCTCGGCCAATCCCAATGAGACCTTCAACGACGTGCTGATGGCCAATTGGTCCAACGTCCAGAAAAGCAAGGGCTTCACCTCCACCGTCATCGAAGGCCAGGAAAATGCCTGGGTCTATGCCAAGAACGGGTATGTCAAACTCAGCAACAACGACTTTATGGGCGCCGATTTTATCACGCCCCGGACGCCCGCCTTCCAGGGCGATTCCCTGCTGGTCGTCTCTTTCAAGGCCGTCGTCCAGAACGGCCCCTCCATCGGCGATTTCTATGCCGAAACCGAGCCGGTCGAGGGAGACGGGGGAGAGCCTGATCCCGGCCCCGGTCCCGACCCCGGCCCCGACCCTGAACCCGAACCCGACCCCGGGTCCTCTTCCGGCACCGAACCGATTACGCCGATGTCTTCCATCGCGATGTTCCGCTCTCTCTCCGCTGCGGATATCGACAACAATACGCTGACGGTGGAAGTCGTGGGCGGCGGCGTCATCCGCGGTACGGACAAGACCAGCATCACCTTTACCGACGTGCCCACCTACGACCGCTCCAGCGCGGATTTCCCGGCGGACATTTTCAAGAATTCCTCTTATCTGGTGTTTGTCGCCAGCACGAAGAACAACCCGATTACTTCCAATACCGCCATCCGCTTCATCGCCGGTTCGATGGACCCGGAGCCTGCCGACCGGTGCAGCCGCATCTTCATCGACGACCTCTATGTCTATCGGGTAGATGCAAAGACGGATGAGGATATATTTGAACGCAACGGCAGCGCAAGCGGTCGTGATAAAGTCTTGGGAGGAGCCAACTGATGAAGAACATACTACGTCACACGCTTGTCGCCGCCATTGTCCTGCTGACCGGCGCCCTGTCCGCATCCGCACAAAAGAAAACCGTGACAGGTACGGTCCTGGACAATGAAAATCAGCCCCTCATCGGAGCGGCCGTGATGATCGGCAACGATGCCTCCACCGGCGTCATCACCGACATCGACGGCAATTTTACCATTCAGGCCAGGCCCGCCGACGTGCTGAAGGTCACTTATATCGGCTTTGCCGATAAAGACGTGCCGGTGGGAGCCAATACCCATCTTGACATCGTCCTCAGTCCTGACCAGAACGTGTTGGAGGATGTGGTCGTCATCGGTTACGGTACGGTCAAGAAGTCCGACCTCACCGGTTCTGTCGTCAACGTGAAGATGGGGGACATCAAGGACACCCCGGCCGTTTCCATCGACAACGCCCTGCAGGGCCGTATCGCCGGTGCCGACTTTATGTCCACCGACGGCGCGCCGGGCTCAACGGCTACCATCCGTATTCGCGGAACGCGGTCCATCACGGCTTCCAACGAGCCGCTGATTGTCGTGGACGGCGTGATGGATGCCATCAACGACCTCAACGACATCAACTCCGACGACATCGCTTCCATCTCGGTCCTGAAAGACGCCTCCTCCACGGCCATCTATGGTTCCCGGGGCGCCAACGGCGTCATCATCATCACGACCAAGCAGGGGAGCGGCACCGCAGGAAAACCCAACATCACCTTCAAGGCGGACGTGGGCATCTCCTCCCTGCCGAGCAAACTCGACATTATGAACGCCACGGAATTTGCGATGTACCGCAATGACTACGCCTATTTCGGGGGCGACCCTTATCATCGCGGCGTCGGCGCGACCTCTCCCTTGTCCGAATCGGTCTATTCCGACCCGATGTCCCTGCAGGGCACCGACTGGATTCAGGAAGTGACCCGCAATGCCCTCACGCAGAACTACGCCCTTTCGCTCTCCGGCAAGGGCGAGAAGGACTCGTACTACGCTTCCTTCTCCTACAATGACACCCAGGGTATCATCCAGGATTCCGGCCAGAAACGTTTCACGGGACGTCTCTCCTACGACCGCCAGCTCTTCAAGTGGCTCAAAGTCGGATATTCCGGTACTTATACCTTCCGTCACCAGGACATCGCCAAAGCCTCCATCGGCGGCACTTCCTACTGGAATGCGGCGCAGTATCTTTCCCCGCTCATCAAGCCGGGCGATGCCGAGAACCCCCTCTACGGCGGCGGCCAGCGCATCAATACGCCCCGTATGCTCATCGACCTGAACACCTATTACAAGGAATACCACTCCACCAACCACTCCTTCAAGGTGGATATCAATCCTTTCAAGAATTTCAACGTCAAGAGCACTTTCTCCTACTTCTTCTTCCAGCGGCACACCTACCGCTACTATCCCGGCACCCTGCCCGCCAAGGGCGAGAACCAGGGCGGCGATGCGCTGCGTGAGGAGTACGACAACTACTCGATGTCCAACGAGACGACGGCAAGTTACACCTTCGACCAGCTGGGCGACCACTCGCTCAACCTGCTCGCGGGCTTCTCGGCATACAAGTCCGGCAACCACAATTTCTCCCTCTCCGGCAGCGGCTATATGGACGATGCGGTGAAGTGGAACAATATGAACGCGGTCATCGACAAGGAAACCTACACGGCCGGCACTTCCTATGCCGGCAAGACCAAGATGTCCTTCTTCGGCCGCGTGGACTACAACTACAAGTCCCGCTACTATTTCACGGCGACCGGCCGTTTCGACGGCGCCTCCAACTTCGCGGACAATCACAAGTGGGCTTTCTTCCCGTCCTGTGCCATCCGCTGGAATGTCGCCAACGAGGAATTTCTCAAGGATGTGGACTGGATTGACGACCTGTCCATCCGCGGCAGCGCCGGCCTGACGGGCAACGACGCCATCAGCGAGTACCGTTCCCTCGCCGCCCTGTCGTCCACGACTTCCGGCTACCTCTTCGACGGTTCCCAGCCGGTGGCCTACTACCGCTCCCGTCTGGCCTCCCCGAACCTGACCTGGGAAAAGACGGCCCTGTACAACGTCGCCGCCGACCTGTCCTTCTTCAAGGGACGGCTGAACATCACGGGCGAGTACTATTACTCCAGGACCACCGACCTGCTGCTGACCCTCCAGATGGCGACCCAGACCGGTTACTCCTCCCGCTACGGCAACATCGGCGTCACTTCCAACAAAGGCGTGGAACTCTCCATCGATACGCAGAACATCGTGCACAAGAATTTCAGCTGGTCCACCACGCTGACCTTCTCCCACAATACCCAGCTCGTGGAGGACATCGGTTCCGAAGATTTCGTGGCGGCCTATTCCTCTCCGGGCAACAACCCCTATATGATGTACGGTTATGTGTCCGGCTATCCGCTCAACTCCCTCTGGGGCTTCAAGTATGCGGGCGTATGGCACAACCAGAACGAAATCGACGTCAATGCCGTCACCAAGACCTATGCGAGCGCGTCCACCCAGTCCCTGGGCTATGCCAAGTATTATGACATCAACCACGACGGCACCCTCAACCAGGACGACCTCGTCTATCAGGGCAGCGCCGACCCCTGGCTGTACGGCGGCATCCAGAACAGTTTCTACATTTTCGGACTCAAGGTCGGCCTCTATTTCGCCTATTCCCTCGGCGGCAAGATTTACAACTTCTCCGAAATCTATATGGCGGGTTCCACCTTTACGAACCAGTACCGCTATATGCTCAACTCCTGGCATCCCGTCCGCAATCCGGATTCCAACCTGCCCCGCGCGGGCAGCGTGGATACGGGCCTGCCGAGTGACTTTATGATTTACGACGCCTCCTACATCCGTTTCAAGACGCTGAGCCTGAGTTATACCTTCGACCTTTCCAAGAAGGTCAAATGGCTCCGCGACATCACGCTGACGGCAGTCGGAGACAACCTCTTCCTCTGGAAAAAATACAACGGCTTCGATCCGGACGTTTCCAGCGAAGGGACCTCGTCCACCCTGCGGCGTGCCGACATCGGTGCTTATCCGAAGGCCCGGACCTTCACTTTCAGCATTCAGATCAGATACTAATATGGAGGAGATAACGATGAAAAAGCTCATTTCAATCCTGGCCTTTGCCGCCGTACTCTCTTTCCAGGCCTGTTCCCTGAAGGAGGACACCTCTTCCCTGTCCACCCCGGACAATTCCTTCCGCAACAACGCGGAATGCCAGGCGGTGGTCAACGGCTGCTACATTCCCATCAAGTCCATCTATACCTTTACCTATATGATTGTCACGGAATGCCAGACCGACATTTCGCGCATCTACTCCGGTACCCTCGACTCCCGGCTCGACATTTCGCCGGCCCTTCCGAGGTTCGGCGCCACGGTATGGACCCAGGCCTATCAGGGCGTGCAGCGCTGCAATTTTGCCATCCAGGGCATTCAGGGCTCGGAGGGTATCAGCGAATCCCAGCGGAACCAGCTGCTCTGCGAAGCGAAGACGCTCCGGGCTTTCTACTATTACACCCTGACCTGTATGTTCGGCAACGTCCCCTTCTACTTCGATGACGTGAAGGACCACGAGACGATGGACCGCATCGCCATCCTGCCGAGGATGAGCGCCGTCGATACCCGCAAGGCCTGCATCGAGGACCTGCAGGAAATTGCGCCGAAGGTCAGCCAGACCCGCACCTCCGACAATCCCGGCGCCCGTCTGGGGGCCGCCACGGCCTGGATGCTCATCGGAAAGATGGCGATGTGGAACGCCACCAAGGACGCCCCCTCCCGCAAGGAGTACTGGTACAATACCGCCGTCGCGGCCCTGGAACATCTGGAAACCATCTACGGCGACCTTTCCGCCTACGACTACGGCGAGAACGCCACCTTCCGCAACAAGAATACGCCGGAGTCCATTATGGAGGTCCAGCACGTGTATGTGCAGGGCGGTCTGACCTATACTTCCAACGTCGCGGCCATCTGTACGCCGACCTGCAAGAAGGTCACCAACGACGAGGGCGTCGTCATCGGCGCGACCTTCGACGGCGTGGAAATCCCCGAACTCGGCTACGAGTGCACCACCTGGACCGCTATGCGCCCCAATACCTATTTCAGCCAGGGCTTGCAGACCAAACTGGGCAGGGATATCCGCAAGAATTACAATATGGCCTGGGAATACAACGGCCAGGCTTTCTCGGATGTCAACACCACTCCCTGGCCGGGTCCCAAGTTCTGGTGCCCGAATATGGTGACCACCCAGGACGGCAACAACTACAAGGTCTTCCGTTATGCGGACGCCCTGCTGATGCTCTCCGAATGCTGGTTCTACCTGGGCGACAACGACAAATCCATAGCCTATCTCAACAAGGTCCGCAACCGCGCCCAGACCGGCGATTATGTCTATCGCACGCAGGCCCGTCTCGAAGATGAAATCCGCTGCGAACGCGCCCGCGAACTCTACGGCGAGTTCCAGCGCAAGTTCGACCTGGTCCGCTGGGGCATCTGGTATGACGCCGTTCAGGAGAACAGCGACCATACGGCGATGAAGGAAGCCGCCCTGCCCTGCCACGAGTACTATCCCATCCCCGACAAGGAGGTGACCTATTCCAAGAACCACCTCGACAACAACGAATATAAAAAGTATGGACTTTAAAGGAAGCACGCTATGAAAAAGATACTGTATGGTTTTGTCGCGGCGGCCGTGCTGCTCTTCCTCCTGCCTTCCTGCCAGCAGAAATTCGAGGTGGTGAACCCTCTTTCGGTGTCATCCCGCACCCTCGAACTCAAGAGCGC
Organism: uncultured Bacteroidia bacterium; assembly: GCA_902795445.1. GTDB lineage: Bacteria > Bacteroidota > Bacteroidia > Bacteroidales > UBA932 > Cryptobacteroides. The sequence goes on along the minus strand of CADBLM010000127.1, from coordinate 12,300 downwards.
AGCAGGTTCCACGCACATTATGGTCTATTCTACCGGCCCCTGGACGGTCCGGCTTTCGGAAAAAGTGGATTGGGCTTCCCTCGACAAACTGTCCGGAGAAGGATTCAACGACTTCGTTTTCAGTTATTCCGCCAATTACGGCGTGAAGCGCGGCATCAACATCATTCTGGAGGCGGAAGGACGGAGCGAAACCATTTCCATCGTCCAGTCCGGTTCGATTTCCAATCCCGCCATTACGTTTGAACGGTCCGTCATCACGCTGCCCCGGCAGGCTTCCACCTTTGAGATGCCGATGACGACCAATCTGGCCTTCTGTCTCGAAGAAATCAAGGCCCGTGCCGTCTATTACGATGCGGAAGGCAATGAAATCGGTACCCGCGAGGTCGGCGACCCTGCGGAAGACGCCTGGGTCAGTTCCTATACCGTCGCGGAAGACAAGGTGACGTTCGACATCCGGGAAAATGCCGGCGGCACCGAGCGTTCGGCGGACATCATCTACTACGTCAAAGACGCTTCCGGCATCGAGACCCGTTCTACCATCATCCTGACGCAGAGTCCGCTTGACCCTACCTTCACCCTCGCCTCCGCGAGCGGCAGTTACTACGCCAACAACAGCACCTACTCCATCGGCGCGACGGTCAACAACATCTGGGCCTCCCCGGAAACGGCCGTGACTTCCGACGGCGACTGGGTGAGCGGCGCCGCGCTGGACGAGAACGGCCTGTCCTTTACGGTCGATGAGAACGTCGGGACCTCTCCCCGTTCTGCGACGATTACCGTCGCTTACGCCAAAGACGGGCTGACGGCCGGCGCGACCTATCAGGTCACGCAGTCTGCCGACAAGGTCGTCACCTTCTCCGAACTGCGGGGAATGACGCCGGGTCCCGTCAGCCGCAACGATTACCTGGAAGGCTGGATTGTCAGCGACCCTGCGAGCCTCAACGTCTGTTCCAGCCCGCAGACGGGCCAGTATGCCTTTGACCGTTCGGAAAACGCCAGGACCGCGTATCTCGAAAGCCTGGACGGCAACTACGGTCTCCAGCTCAAGTTTACGGCGGCCGACCAGAACGTCCAGCCCCGCTGGGCGCGGGTCCGCATCAACCTCAACGGCACGACCCTCGTCCGCGAAGACAATCCTTCCCGCTTTACCATCCGGGATTTGACCGCCGATAAAGTTTCCCTCATCGAACAGGGGGACGCGATGACCGTTCCCGCCAAGGTCCGCACCATCGCCCAGCTTAACGACAACGATATCTTCACCTACGTGTCGCTCGCCCCGGTCGAGATCCTGTGCAAGGACGGAGCCTTCACCAATGCCTCCGAGGGCTATGCCTACGGTTCGACGGCCGATCCTTCCAATCCTTCCGGTTCCGTCACGCCCCGCTGGGACGTAGCTCCGCTGCTGTGCAGCGACAGCAACGGCGATGTCATCCATCTGCTGACCAACGCCGCCGTTCCCTGGCGCCGGACCGGTGAGGACATCGTGTGGAACAGCTGCGTGCCCCAGGGCGCCGGCACCCTCTCCGGCATCATCGTCGCGGATGACGTCGCGCCCGTCCGTTGGGGCGACCTCGGCCGCTATCAGATCCGGGCGATGAACCGGGAAGAAATCGCCCTCGACGGCGAGCGCTTCTCCCATACCATTTGCGAGTGGACCTGGAACGACTTCTCCCCGAAGATTACCCCCGACGAGGGACACGGAACCCTCAATGTGTACAAGGCAGGTACCGAGTTTGTCGCGGACTTCAACAATCCCTATCTTCCCAAAGACAAGGACGCTCCCAACGGCAACAACAAGACGGCCAATATGAAAGGTCTGGTCACCGGGGCGGCCATCTGTCTCAAGCAGCAGTGGTGGGACTTCACGGAGGGCAGCGGCCGGTACTTCGACGTCAGGTTCTCCACCTCCGGCCTCAGCGGTACCAACCTCGTCATCGGCATCGTCTGGGGACACGGCTCGATGGATACGGCGAGCATCTACGGCCCCTCCCATTGGAATGTCCTCTACTCGACCGACAACGGCGGCACCTTCAATCCCGTCCCTTCGGTGGACATCCTGAAGAAACGTTCCATCGTCTGGTGGGGGTCCGGTGACAAGTCCACCTCCCAGGACGCCACGCCCGGCTTCACCGAGCATCTGGTCAAGTTGCCGGCGGCCTGTTTCGGACAGAACAACGTCGTCGTGCGCTTCCAGGTCGCGGACACCGTCACCGATATCCTTCCTGCCACCGGCGCGGACAACTGGCGCGACGCCCTCGGCATCGAACGGGGCACGCTGAGCCCCTCCGTGACCGCTGCCAACAGCCAGGTCCGCATCGGTACCATTACGGTCCGTTATAATTAATAAAGCGATGAAGATTATGAAATCATACCGTAGTTTTTCCCTTCTCCTGCTTCTGCCGCTCATCCTTTTCTCCTGCAACCGCAGGGACAGGGACGACGTGACCCTGGTCAAGCTCGGGGCCGCCGTCAAGGAATTTGTCGCTGAGGCCGACGGAGGCATCGTCAACATTCCCGTCTATTCCAACGGGGCCTATCATATCGAAATGTTGTCCAAGGACAGCGACTGGCTCCTGATGACCCTGCCTTCCAACGTTGCGGCCAACGGCTATATCAAGGCGGAGTGCGACTTCAACGAGTCCTTCAAGCGCAAGGCGGTCTTCGTCCTATGCAGCGATGTCGATTCCCGGCGGGACACCGTCACCGTCAAGCAGAAGGGACTGAAGGAAGCCTTCATCTCGATGAACGAACTGTCCGTCCAGGCCCGGGGTGCGGGCGGCGACAGCACCTATGTCATCGAGACCAACATCCCTTTCCAAGACCTGGAGCAGGCGGTGACCTACGACAGCGAAGAGGCGGAGCCCGAGCGGTGGATTACGAACGTCACGGTGGCGGACGCCCCGTCCAGCAAGCGGACGATGACGATAGCGACGGCCAGGAACAACGACGAGAACAATCCCCGCACGGCCACGGTCCGTTTCCGTTTCACGGACGGCTGGGGCGAGTCGATATCCCTGTCCTTCAATGTCATCCAGCGGACAGCCCGGGAAAAAATCGGAACCACCGTTTCGATGCGCGACCTCAAATACAACTATGTCCAGTCCGGCAAGCCCATCGACAAGTACATCATCGTCGAGGGGATTGTCGTCAGCAACAATGCGGGCCGCAACGCAGGGGAGGACGAGCAGCTGACCACCTCCACCATCGACTACTCCGGCGACCAGCGGACCATCTATCTGGAAAGTTTCGACGGCTCCCAGGGCATCTGCCTGATGACCAGCACCGTCGAGGACAACGTCACTTCCCAGTACGACCACCTGCAGGTGCTGCTGTACAACACCCGTCCCGTATTGCATTCCGACCCGGAATACCTGACCGTCAGCGGCGTCAAGTCCGCGATGATTGTCGGACAGACCCGCGGCCAGGCTTCCGACGTGCCGACCAAGGTCAAGGCGATGCGCGACTTGACGGATGACGACATCTTTACCTACGTCCGCCTGCAGAACGTCGAAATCCCGATGCGCAAGGGTGACCTGATGCCTGTGAACGAGGGTTATACCATCGCTTCCAACGCCCATCGTTTCCCCAAATTCCCCCGCCTGATCCGCGACATCAACGGCGACTGGATGTACCTGCTGACCAATACGGTCTGCCAGTACCGCAACGACGGCACCCGGCTTCCTTACGGCTCCGGTACGATGTCCGGCGTCGTCGTCCACGAGCGTTTCCCCCGTTTCAACTGGCGCAATGCGGCCGACCCTGCGGAAATGGAACTCGACCCGACTCTCGGACGCATCGGCACCTATCAGTTGCGCCACCAGACCAAGGAAGATATCTGGAGCGGAATGAACGATGATTTCGAGGACGGATTTTCCGCCCTGCTCGCCGAGTACCGTTACTGGCGCCCGGACAAGAACCAGGGCGTCTGCCTGCCGACCTACGGCACCAACGGCTGGTTTACCCACACCTACCAGACCAAATATACCGGGACGGATGCCAAGGATTTTACCGAAGAAGTCTTCAACCAGCATTTCTTCGCCTCCGGCTCTTTCGACTACGTGGGGCCCAAAGGCAGCAACAAGAACTATATGTTCGGCCTGCATTACGGCAACCAGAACGGTCTGGGCATCATCCTCGACCCGACCAAGGAACGCTGGAGCACCGACCTGGCCGACCTGGTGGACAATACCGGGGCGCGTCCCCAGTGGTGCGGGCCCAACGCCCCGTCCATCTACTGCTTCTACGGTGACGGAACGAATGTGGACAACATCAATTACAACGGCGCTTCCAATTCCCTGCGCGGCAAAGGCCACGTGCCGGCCGAATGTTATACCGCTTTCGCTTCCGACTACTGGTGGGATTACGATACCGGCAGGAGTTATGCCTGGCTGCTGAAATTCTCCACGGCCGGCATCAGCGCTTCCGGCCTCTCGCTGCAGTTTGCCACGCTCAACAGCAGCCAGACTTTCTATGCTCCCCGTTACTGGAAGGCGGAGTGGTCCACCACCGACAATCAGGACGATGCCAACTGGCACCTCATCGAGGAATATACGGTCCCGGACGTCTCGGTCTGGTCCAACACCCTATATTCCTCCTGCGTCGGATTCAAGCAGATCAATATGGCCCTGCCCAACGAGCTGCTGGGCAAGGAGAATGTCTATATCCGCCTGACGCCGACCAGTGATGTATGCAGCAGCGGTATCGACTATGCCGAGGCCCGTCTGAATGAATCGTCCTCCGATACGCATACCAATTCGATATGTTATATAGCAATAAGATACAATAAGTAATATGAAAAGAATCTCTTTTGTCTTACTCGCGGCGTTCGCGGCATCGCTTTCCTTCCTCTCCTCCTGCAGCAAGGCGGAGCGGGCGGACGGCGAGGCCGTCTGTGGTGAAGCGGTGAAAATCGACACCGATTTCTCCGCCTGGCTTCCCGGCGCGGCTCCCCAATCCAAAACTTCCGTGGATTTCTCGGACGGAGGAAAGGTCCTTTGGACGACCGACGACCCCATTATGGTTTCCAACGGCACCCAGTCGTCCACGATGTTCATCAAGCGGGGCGGCGATACCGGCAGTTCCCTTTATACGACGGGGGCCGTTCTCTCCGGGGATGCCTTCTATGCCGTCTATCCGGCCACCGGCGCTTCCTATGAGGCCGGCGCCTACTCTTCGAACATTCCGCTGATGCAGGCCTGGAAGGACGGAGGCTTCGCGGACCAGGTATTCCCGATGGTTGCGCGGGCCGGAACGGACAGGCAGCTGGCTTTCAAGAATGCGGCCTCCCTGCTCCGTATCCTGCCCACTACGACCTTTTATGCGGGACAGAGCATCCTGTCCGTCGTCGTGTCGGCCGACCAGCCGCTTGCCGGCGCCATTACGGTGGATTATCCCGAGGACGGTGTCCCGGCCGTGAACTGTACCGGTTCCAAGACGGTGACACTGTCCGCCCCGGCCGGCGCCCCCTTCGGAACTTCGCTGTATGTCGTCGTGGCCCCCGGTGATTATACCGGCGTGAACGTCACCCTGACCCTCAGCAACGGACTGAAATATGTGCACGAGGCAGGAGACGTCAGCGTGGAGCGTTCCAAATACCAGACCATCAGCTTCACGGCGGTTGACAACTATGTGGACCTCTCCGCTTCCGGAACGGCCAACTGCTATATGATTACGGAGCCGGGTTCCTACAAGTTCAAGGCGACGACCAAGGGCAACGGCGTGTCCACTTCCTGCGGCCTGAGTCCCGCTACGACCGGCATCAGCGCCCTCAAGTCCTACTATACGGACGGCGAAGCCTTCCTCAGCGGCGCCTTCTCCCTGGTGGACGATTATGTCTATTTCACGACGCAGGGCGGGACCCTGCCCGCCGGCACCATCCTCCTGTCCGGGAATGATGCCTCCGGCACCACCCTTTGGTCCTGGCATCTCTGGGCCAACCCGGCCATCGAAGACGTCACGCTGTCCGACGGCACCACCTGGCTCAATATGAATCTCGGCGCCCATCAGGTGGCTTTCAATCCGCTGGGCTTCAACGGCTATTATTACCAGTGGGGCCGCAAAGACCCGTTCCAGCAGGTGCTCGGAGTCAGCAATGTCCTCGATGCTCCTTTCGTCAGCCACGCCTCCCAGACGGACGGTTCCCTCACCAACTCCATCAAGAACCCTCATATCTTTTACGGCAGCTACAATACCGGCGGCGCCAACATCCAGGACTGGTGTACCTTCGATGACGACGTCAAAAAATATTACGACTGGTGGAACAAGAATATAACCGCTGACCAGCAGACGACGGCCGCTCCCGGCAAGACGATGTTCGATCCCTGCCCTCCGGGCTATCACGTGCCGACCTATGCCGAGGTGGTGGAACTCTGCAAGCTGACCAAGTCGGCCGGTACGCAAGGGGCCTACATCGACGGGAAACTCTTCTTCCCGTATGTGTCGAGCCGTGCGGCGGGCATTACCAAGAAATGGTGGGGCGGCGTGGCCGAGTCCGATACGGATCAGACGACCGGCGAACGTGGATTCTACCAGTGTACCAATCCTTACAATACCGGTGACAAATCCCACAGGACCGTTTACAGATGGTATGCCCGTAAGGGAAGTGTCGGCTATTCGGGCTCGTATATCCAGCGCGCGGAAGGTATGGTCGTCCGTTGCAAGAAGGACTAATTTAAACGCATATTATATGGAAACAAACAAAGTATTATATTTCGGCGGCAGGGAGTATGAAAAGCCCTGCCTGTCAATCGTGAACATCCGTTCGCTGGTGCTGTGTGCCAGTGAACAGAAAGGGACAATCCTTTCACCCTATACGGAAGAAGAGTTTGACTGGGATTAAAAAATGAAGACTATGAAAAAGATAACTGTGTTTTCTCTTGCTGCCCTCATCCTTTTTTCCTGTGCCAAGCAGGAGATGGATGTGGCAGACAACGCGGTAAAAGGTGTTACCTATGTTTCCGCCCAATTTGAAGACAACCAGGCCAAGACCTCTCTCGGGGACCTCTCCGAGGGAACGCGTCCGGTTTACTGGTCCAATGGTGACCAGCTCTGCATCAACGGCGTGACCTCGGTCGCCCTGGAAGGGGTGGCTTCGGAACAGGCTTCCGCCACCTTCTGCTTTAACGAGGTCCTTTCCTATCCTTACAAGGTCGTTTATCCGGCTTCCGCCTGGGTGAGTTCCGGCAAGGTGCAGCTCCCTGCGACGCAGGCCTGGGCCGAAGGAACTTTTGCGGACAATGTCGCTCCCGCCATCGCCTATCTCGAAAGCGCGGGTACGCTTACCTTGAGCAATATGTGCTCGATACTGAAGGTCAAACTGCTCGCCGCGGACGGCGGCGACAGCGACAAGATTGTCAGCGTCGCTTTCAAAGGCAACGACGAAGAGCAGGTGAGCGGTGAGTTCGGCGTCGATTATACGATGCCCGTGATGCTGCCCGGCACTTCCACCGCGGCCGCCGACAAGGTGGTCAGCGTCACGATGGATCAGGCGCTCTCCACGACGGAGCCCGTCGAGGTCTATATCGTCGTTCCGGCCCGTACCTATGCCAAGGGCTTCACCCTGACCATCCGGGACGAGAACGGCCACGTGATGGAGTCCGTCAACAATACGTCCGTCACTTTTGAAAGGGGAAAGATACGCTCCAAGGCTACGCCCATCGAATTCGTACCGACGGCGACCGTCATCATCATCGACACCCCGTCTTCGCTCAACGCCTTTGCCGCGGCTTTCAATCAGGGAAACATCGCGGAAGACGTCAATGTAAAAGTCGTCGCAGACCTGAACTATGACGCGGAAACAAGTGCCGGCTATACGACCATCGGCAATGAAAACTACAACTTCAAAGGCGTCTTTGACGGCGGCGGCTTTACCATCGGCGGCCTGACGACGGACAAGGCGCTCTTTTATATTCCCGAAGACGCGACCATCAAAAATGTGGTTTTCGGCGCGGATTGCACGATCACCCATCCGGCCAGCCTGGGCGGCAACTGGGGCATCATCGCCCGCGTGCCCAAGGGCAATACCGTCATCGAGGATTGTGTCGTCGACTGCGACCTGACCCTGTACTACTCGTCTTCCGCTTCTTCGGAGACCGGTATCGGTATGGTGGCCGGCCGCCTGGACGGCAATACCTCCGTTCAGGGCTGTACCGTGAACGGCGACATCAATTATGTCAATGACGGGCAGTGCATGCCCAAGGCGCAGAATGTCGGCGGCGTCGTCGGGTACGCCCTTGCAAGTACAAGTTCCATCAGCGGATGTACGATGAACGGAGCACTCAATTTTGCCGCGCAGACCGGTCAGACGGCCACTTCTTCCACTTCCACGGACCTGTACATCGGTTTCGGCGGTATCGTCGGCAAGAGCATCGGCAGCGTCAGCGGCTGCGAGATGAACGGGGACATCCTCTGGGAAGATTATCTGCTCAGCATCGGCCTCGGCGGCATCTGCGGTTGGGGTACCGGCTCTTTTACCGACTGCACCGTGACCCGCAATATGACGGTCAATGTCCCCTGCGAGAGTACGTCGGACATCAAGTATGTCCGTGCCTTCTACGGCGGCGTCGTCGGCCGTCTCCAGGGCGCGATGACCAATTGCCACAATACGGCCGCCAACGTGATGAGCATCGACGACAGCCACAACTCCTGCTGCGTGGGCGGCCTGGTCGGCAAGACCTTCTCGCCGTCGGTCATTACGGACTGCAGCAATTCCTCTCCCATTATGCAGAATACCGTCGCCGCCAACGATATGCAGGTGGGCGGCATTGTCGGTTCCTTCTTTGCCGGTACGATGGTCAGTGCCGTCAACAGCGGCGCCGTGACGGTCAAGACCCCCAAGGCTGTCTCCACCTCCCAGATTGATGTGGGCGGCATCTGCGGCCAGATTACGGCCGGCATCGACGGCGGCGCGTTCTCGGGCAATGTCTCTGCCATCCACAACAGCGGCCAGATTACGGCTGATCTGCAGGAGGAGTGCATCGGCTACGGCTGGCTCAATATCGGCGGCGTAGTGGGCCGTGCCAATGCGGCCACCTCCTCCGTACAGCGCGTGACCAACGCCGGTCGTGTCCACGTGGATGTCAACAAGGGGGATGGGACGCTCGCTTTCAAGAATCTGCACGAAGGAGGCATCGTCGGCCGCGTGGCGGAAGCCGCGACCGTTTCCGGCTGCATCAACACGGCCGAGACCCGCTGCTGGGGCGGAAAAGGCTATTGCAAGACCCGTACGCTCTTTATGGGCGGCATCGTCGGTTCCGTGTTGAAGACGCTGTCGGCCGGCGCTTCCGCGACCATCAGCGACTGTCACAACTATGGCAAGATAACCAGTACCAACTATGCTTCCGATTATCCCAACGGAGCCCACAACCAGGGCAACTGCATCGGCGGCATCGTCGGCCTCTGCCGGGGAGCGGCAGCTTCGGACCGTGCGCTGGTGACGGGCTGCACCCACAGCCTGACAAACGGTCAGCGGATCGGCGACAGCAACTACGACAGCACCTACCGGGGCTATATCGCGGGTATCTGCGGTTATGCCTACAATGCCAATCTGACCAACTGCACCAATTCCGCTTATATGAAGAACAATGCGGCGAATGCCGAGCGGGTGTCCGGCATCGTCGGCATGACGGCGGCCTGCACCATCGACGGCTGCGTGTTGGATGCGGATATTGAGAACGGAGTTATCGGCGGTATCTGCTCGGCGGCCAACAATGCAGCGACCATCATCCAGAACTGCCGGGTCATCGCGACCCTGACCACGGTCAAGGCAGCGGCCTGCGGCGCCCTCGTCCACAATACGGCCGCCGGCCTGCAGCTGCTGAACAACGGCATCAAGGGCAGCGGCACCGGTACGGCCGGCACGGTGGACTGGACCGACGAGAGCCAGATTGCGGTCTATTGCTCGCCGGTCAGCCAGACCAACCCCACGATGTCCGGCAATTATATCATTGCAGACTGATGATGAACAATTGATGATGAAGAAAGGATTTTTATTCATAACGTCACTTGCGCTTTTCCTTGCCGCCTTTTCCTGCGGCAAGGAAAATGCCATAGGGGAGGGTATAGAAAACGGGGCGTCTGACCCGACGGGTGTACCCGACGGACCCTCCGCTGACGAGCCCGTCGCCCCCGGAACCTTCCGGGCGGTAGCCGATCCGGAACCGGATGCGGTGGCGGCCGATGCCGATTTTCCGGAGGAGGACTTCGACGAAGGGAGCAAGGCTTATCCGAGCTGGACGGACTCCAAGGCGCAGGTGTTTTGGAAAAACGGCGATCTCGTCCGGGTCTATTATGACCGCAACGCTTCCTCGGGCGGTGTCTATAAAGTGACCTCCGGCGGCGGCACCTCGGTGGCGACGCTCGGCTGGCAAAGCGGGGATAAAGACTCCCAAGCGGGGACGGGCAGCTATTTTGCCGCTTATCCCTCCTCCGCCGTGCAGGGTTTTTCCGCTACGACCTTCACCCTGACCCTTCCTGCCATACAGAAGAACACCAGCGCCTCGATGACCGGTGCCGATCAGTCGGCCCAATTGATGCTGGCCAAATGCGGTCCGGAACGCATCTTGAACTTCAAACAGGTCGTTTCCCTGCTGCGTTTCGGATTCCAGACCGATTTTCCGGACGGATTTTACTGCTCTTCGGTAAAAGTGACTTCGGCTTCGAGCGATCTTGCCGGCAACCTGTCCGTCTCTTTTACCGGTTCCAAGCCGGTTTGCACCGGCGTCGTTTCAGACGGCAGCCCGAGCGTTACCATGAACATTAAGACGACGACTTTCAAAAAAGGAGCCTATACCTACGCCTTTGTCGCGCCGGGAACTTATGAGGCAGGCGACCTGACTTTCGAGTTTACCATCACCAACGGGACTGTCAGTTACAAGATGTCCAAGACCTCTCCCGAGGCCGTCAGTTTCCAGCGGGGTAAATACTATCAGTTCTGTTTCGCCTTGCCGGCTTTCAAGGATCTGTCCGCTTCGGAGAATGCCAACTGCTATGTCGTCGATGCGCCCGGATATTATTGCTTCGACGCTTCCACGCGCGGCAACGGGGTAGTGACGACAGGTGCGACTGCCGCCGGGTTGACCGGAACTATTACCGGCGGTGCTTCGGTCAGCCAGTACCATTCCGACGGCAGCCCTTGGCTGGATACGGTTTTTACCGGCTCCGGCTTTTTCTACGCAGGCGGGAAAGTCTATTTCAAGACTGTGGACGCCCCCTCTGCCGCCAACTCGCTTCTGTCGCTTAAGGATGCCTCCGGCAACACCCTCTGGTCCTGGCATCTGTGGTACAATGACGCTCTTGCGGACATTGCTTTCAAGTCCAAATATGACGACGGCACCTATACCTTCCTCAATATGAATCTGGGTGCCCATCAACAGGCTTTCAACAGCGAGGGCTACAACGGGTATTACTACCAATGGGGACGCAAGGACCCGTTCCAACAGAAATATGGAAGTCTGGCCTCCCCCTTTGTCAACAGCTATACCGTACAAGGTTCTCTGGCCGATGCCATTTTGCATCCGGAAACGATTTACGGCCAGAAAAGTGAATTGGAAGCGTCCGGAGGGACCATCTATACGGACTGGTGGTGCGCCGGCCTGACGACCGCCAATGTGGTCCCCTATGGCCAGAACAATATCACGGCGTATTCACCGGCCGCTTTCAGCAAGACGATGTTTGATCCCTGTCCTCCCGGCTATCATGTTCCGACTTTGGCTGCGGCATACGCCTTCTGGTCCAACACGTTCACTTCCAATGACGGCGTAGTAAAAATTACGGATGCTTCCGGCACCGAGATCGTCTTTCCTTTGGTCAATGCCAGGCAGCCCGATATCAATGCTTCGTCCTGGGGAACGAAGAATGTCTATTTCTGGTCTTGCTATCCTGGCGGAAAGAACAATGAAGGTACGACTCCGGAACGGTCCGCGCCCCGTTTCTGGATGACGACAGAGGGAAGCGGCGGAAGCGGCTATAACAACCAGTCCATAGACCGCCGTTGTGCCTGCATCATTCGTTGCCAAAAAAATTAGGAGGTCGTTATGGTAAAAAATGATTTATGGACAGTCTATCAAAGTCCTGCGTTCGATGTCCTTGAGATGTCCGAGGAAAATTGCCTGGCCGCGAGCGGCAATACGACGGAAGGGCTTTCAATGGATTCCGATGAGGATGTGCTGGGCGGTGACGGCAGCTCGACCGAAAACTGGGGCTTGGGCGGAGATGAATATTTCTGGTAAGTAAACATATACAAGATGCGAACTTTTGTTTCTTTTTTTTGTCTGCGGCCGGTTTCCCGGATTGCCGTCGGTT
>CADBLM010000126.1 GCA_902795445.1 uncultured Bacteroidia bacterium | reverse complement strand
GCGCGGGACAGAGAAACGGGCGTTCGCCCGGATCTTTTCGACGTCTTCGGCGGGGATGACGCCCAGTTTGCTCCAGGCTTCGCAGGAAAGGATTTCGACTTCGAGGTAGGCGTTGAACTTGTTTGCTTCCGTCCAGACGTCCCTCATTACCTTGCGGGAATAACGCTCTATCATATTTTCAGGGTCTTATGCTTTATCTTTGCGGGCCCGGCGGCAAAGCCGGCCCTTGCGCTTATTTCGAGAGGAAGGCGAGGATGTTCTTTTCGATGCGGCCTTCCGCGTCCGCTTCGGGGGCGGGGACAAACTTCTCGCCCGTGATGTGCTCATAGAGCTCGATGTAGCGGTCGGTGATGCCGGAGACCACTTCGGGGGTCATTTCGGGGACTTTCTGCCCTTCCTTGCCCTGGAATCCGCCGGCCATCAGCCACTCGCGGACAAACTCCTTGGAGAGCTGTTTCTGGTGCTCGCCGGCCGCCAGACGCTGCTCGTAGCCCTCGGCATAGAAATAGCGGGATGAATCGGGCGTGTGAATCTCGTCCATCAGGATGATTTTCCCGTCGCGTTTGCCGAACTCGTATTTGGTGTCCACCAGGATCAGTCCCTTGCCGGCGGCCATTTCCGTCCCCCGGGCGAAAAGGGCCCGCGTGTATTTCTCCAGCTGCTCGTAGTCCTCGCGGGAGACGATGCCTTGGGCGATGATTTCCTCCTTGCTGATGTCCTCGTCGTGTCCCTCGGCCGCCTTGGTGGTCGGCGTGATGATGGGTTCGGGGAAACGCTGGTTCTCGATCATCCCCTCGGGCAGGGCGACGCCGCAGAGGCTGCGCTTGCCCGCCTTGTATTCGCGCCAGGCGTGTCCGGTGAGATAGCCCCGGATGACCATTTCCACCTTGAAGGGCTCGCAGCGCCAGCCGATGGTCGCCATCGGGTCCACCTCGGCGATTTTCCAGTTGGGCAGGATGTCGGCGGTGGCGTCGAGGAATTTGGATGCGATCTGGTTGAGGACCTGTCCCTTGTAGGGAATCCCCTCGGGGAGGACGACGTCGAAGGCGGAGATGCGGTCCGTCGCGACCATCACCAAATAATCTTCTCCAATGCTGTACACATCCCTGACTTTGCCTGTGTACTTGGCAACCTGACCGGGGAAATGGAAGTCGGTAGAGCGAAGCGCTTTCATATTGTTCTGATATTTATTCAAAATTCCCGCGAATTTACTGCTTTTTTTGCTTGCGCGGAAAAATTTTCGGATATTTGTAAAAATAAGAACAATGGCGAACGCTCCGACTCCCCACAACGAAGCCCGTCCGGGCGACATCGCGCCGACGGTGCTGATGGCCGGCGATCCGCTCCGGGTCCAGTATATGGCCGAAAAATATCTGGAAAATCCAGTCCGCTTCAATTCCGTCCGCGGGATGCTGGGCTATACCGGCACCTGGCAGGGGAAACCCGTCAGTATGATGGGACACGGGATGGGGATGCCCTCCATCGGCATCTATTCCTATGAACTGTATCATTTTTACGACGTGCAGTCCATCATCCGCATCGGCTCGGCCGGCGCCTACCGGGAGGATCTCCGGCTGGGCGATCTCGTCCTGGCGCAGGGGGCCTGTACGGACTCGAATTACGCTTCCCAGTTCGACTTGCCCGGCACTTTCGCCCCCATCGCCGATTTCGGCCTCCTGCGGAAGGCGGCCGACGCCTGCGAGCGCCTCGGCGTCCGCTACCAGGTGGGCAACGTGATGTCTTCCGATTTGTTTTATTCCGACCATCCCCAGGCCGACAAGTGGATGAAGATGGGGGTCTGCGCCGTGGAAATGGAGGCGGCCGCCCTCTATATGAACGCCGCCCGCTGCGGCCGCCGCGCCCTGACCATCTGCACGGTTTCCGACCACATCCTGACCGGCGAGGCTACGACGGCGGAAGAAAGGCGGACCCGATTTACCTCGATGGTGGAAGTTGCTTTGTCATTGATTTAAAATAACTATAATAAAAGAGTTTATACAATGGATTCCAAAAAACAAACCCAATTCGCCACTATGGCGGCGCAGGCCCGCAGGGACATCGTCCGTATGGTCGGCGCAGTCCAGTCCGGTCATCCGGGAGGCTCGCTCAGCAGCACCGATTTTCTGACCGTACTCTTCTCCGATGTGCTCCGTCAGAGCGCATCCACCTTCACCCGTGATGCCAAGGGCGCGGATGCCTTCATCCTTTCCGCCGGCCACATCACTCCTATCTACTACTCCCTCTTGTCCCTCAACGGCTATATCGAGCGGGACGAACTGGCCACGTTCCGTAAGTTCGGCACCCGCCTCCAGGGGCATCCCTGCATCCACGGCGGCGTCAAGGGTATCACCCAGGTCTCCGGTTCCCTCGGCCAGGGGCTTTCCTGCGCGGCCGGTCTCGCCCTTGCCAAGAAACTGGACAAGGAAGACAGGAAGGTCTATGTGCTCGTCGGCGACGGCGAAAGCGAGGAAGGCCAGATTTGGGAAGCCGGCATCTTCGCGGCGCATCACCAGCTGGACAACCTCATTGCGATGACGGACTGGAACGGCCAGCAGATTGACGGTCCCGTCGAGCAGGTCGGCGGAATGGGCGACCTCAAGGCCAAATGGGAAGCCTTCGGCTGGAATGTCGTCGTCTGCGAAGACGGTCACGACTACGCGCAGATTTGCACCGCGTTCGATGCCGCTGCCGCCGCTTCCGGCAAAGGCAAACCGGTGATGATTCTCTTCAAGACCGATATGGGGCACGGCATCGACTTTATGGCCGGCACGCACAAATGGCACGGCAAGGCTCCTTCCGCCGAGCAGGTGGAGCAGGCCCTCGCCCAGCTTCCCGAAACGGAATATGGTGATTTCAAATTTTAACCCGCAACGACTATGAAACAGTATATTGATACAGGAAAGAAAGATACCCGCAGCGGATTTGGCGCCGGTCTGTACGAAGCCGGCAAAGCCGACAGCCGCGTGATGGCGCTCACGGCCGACCTCATCGGCTCCCTCAAGATGGATGCCTTCGCCAAGGACTTCCCCGAGCGTTATGTGGAATGCGGCATCGGTGAGGCCAATATGGTCGGCGTCGCCGCCGGTCTTGCCATCGCCGGCAAGATTCCCTTCATCGGCTCCTTCGCCGAGTTTATGTCCGGCCGCGTCTATGACCAGGTCCGCCAGGAAGTCAGCTATGGCAACACCAATGTCAAGATTGCCGCTTCCCACGCCGGTCTGACCGTCGGCGAGGACGGAGCAACCCACCAGACGATGGAAGACATCGCCCTGATGCGCGCCCTGCCCGGAATGGTGGTCATCTGCCCTTGCGACTACAACCAGACCAAGGCTGCCACCATCGCCGCCGCACAGTATGACGGTCCCGTCTATTTGCGTTTCGGCCGTCCCGGAGTGCCCAATTTCACGCCCGAGGACCAGAATTTTGAAATCGGCAAGGCCATCCTGCTCAACGAGGGCAAGGATGTCACCGTCTTCGCCACCGGCCATCTGGTCTGGGAGGCGCTGCAGGCTGCGCAGGCCCTCGAAGCCGAAGGCATCAGCGTCGAAGTCATCGACATCGCCACCATCAAGCCGCTGGACGAGGCCGCCGTTGTCGCTTCCGCCCGCAAGACGGGCGCCGTCGTCTGTGCGGAAGAGCACAATATGGCCGGCGGTCTGGGCGAACTGGTCGCCGGCGTGCTCGCCGCCCAGGCTCCCACTCCGATGGAGTATGTCAACGGTGCCGACCTCTTCGGACAGAGCGGTACTCCGGCCCAGTTGATGAAGGCTTATGGCCTTGACTGTGAGGGTGTCGTGAAGGCCGTCAAACGCGTTTTGGCACGAAAATAGTATTGTCTGCCCCCTCGTGACGGACAGACAGATCATATCCCTTTGCAAAGACGGGCGCTTCGAAGAGGCTTTCAACAATTTGGTCAAAGTTTACTCGGAGCGCCTGTATTGGCATCTCAGGCAGTTCACCGGTTCCCACGACGATGCGGACGACCTCTTGCAGGACGTGTTCATCAAGGTCTGGCAGGTGCTGCCCGAGTTCCGGGGAGAGAGCAGCCTGTTCACCTGGCTCTACCGCATTGCGACCAATGAGGCCATTTCCTGGCTCCGCAAGAAGAAAGTC
>CADBLM010000125.1 GCA_902795445.1 uncultured Bacteroidia bacterium | reverse complement strand
GGGGTAAGAGAGGCGTGGCCGTCCGCGGCCTCGTGAGCGGAAGGGGCCCGCCGCGCAGCGGTGGGAAGGATAGCCCGAAGGGTGTACCTCTCGCCCCCATCACTCACCCGGTCCTCCCTTATCAAGAGCCTTTCCCGGCAGAACTTGTCCGCCAGGGCCTGCCTGTCCCGAAAAGCCCGCCTCCGGGAACAGGAAGAAAATTTTGCAGTTTCAAAAAATTTGCTTACCTTTGCAATCCACATCGCGAGGTAGAGCAGTTGGTAGCTCGTCGGGCTCATAACCCGGAGGTCGGCGGTTCGAGTCCTTCCCTCGCTACTACAGAGGATTTCCGGAAGGATTTCCTCTTTTTTGTTACCTTTGTAGAAAATTGCCATGCAGATACTCCAAACAGCTATTACAAGGGCCGAGCTTGCGACTCTGGCGTAAAATGTGTTCGGTAATATGATTAAATGCGTCGCAGATGTAAGGCTGGGGCTGCTGGCCTTGGACGCAGAACTGTATGCCGATCTGGAACGTCTGTTGCTGGAAAACGGTTGTTCTGACGGCGGGGACCTATGGGGGTTCAATCTGTATCCGGATGATGAGAGTGATGACTATATTGAGTACGATGCCCTTATCAACATCCGTTCTTGGCAGAATAATCCAACGAGAGGCGTGTCTGACCCGGCTATTCGGGAATCTATCAAACAAATTGTCGAACAATTTATTAAGGGATAATGCAACACACAACCCTTGAGAACGGCCGATGGGCCGAACTTTCTTTTCCGCAGCAGATGGCCAACATCGGCAGCGAGACTGCCCGTATCTATCGGGCGCTTGAGGAAGGGAAAGAGTCCAGGGCCGAAAGTGCATTTGCCCGTTTCCAGGAACTGGTGGACCTTACCATCAAATCCGGCCGCACCGATGCTACGCCTATGCTCCGCTCCGCTATGCTGGAAGAGCTCTGCCGCTTCAGGGAACTTTATTGCAAAGCTTACCTTGAACGGGACCTACCGGAACTGGCAGCCTTTAACAGGTATCTTGATTTTTTTTGCTTTTTCCGCAGTTCTACTTCGCGTAGAGGTTGAGCAGCGTTTCGTAGAGCTCCTGACGGCCGGAAGCGGCTGAGGGTTCTCCGTTCTTGCAGGCATACTCGTACAGGTCCTGCAGGCTGGCTTTCCCTTCTTCAAACTGCTTGCCGAGTCCGGAGTCAAAACTCTTGTAGCGTTCTTTCACCATCTCCCGCAGCGGACTTTCTTCGAGAACGGCTGCGGCATTGAGCAGGGCGTGCGCCATCGCGTCCATCGCGCTGATATGCGCGATGAAGATGGCCTCGGAGTCGGTGGAGGAGCGGCGCAGCTTGGCGTCGAAATTGGTGCCCCCGTTACCGAAGCCGCCATTGAGCAGAATCTGCATCATCGCCTGGGTGAGATCGAAGGCATCGAGGGGGAACTGGTCGGTATCCCAGCCGTTCTGGGCGTCTCCTCGGTTGGCATCAATCGAGCCGAGCAGTCCGTTTTCGCGGGCCACCGTCAGTTCGTGCTCGAAAGTATGTCCGGCCAGCGTCGCGTGATTGACCTCGATGTTCAGTTTGAAGTCCTTGTCGAGACCGTTGGCCCGCAGGAATCCGATCACCGTTTCGGCATCGAAATCATACTGGTGCTTGGTGGGCTCCATCGGCTTGGGCTCGATGAGGAACGTGCCTTTGAATCCTTGGGCGCGGGCGTAGTCACGGGCTGCCGACAAGAGTCTGGCGAGATGGTCTTTCTCTCTTTGCATCTGTGTGTTGAGGAGCGTATAATAGCCCTCACGGCCGCCCCAGAATACATAGTTGCTGCCTCCCAACTTGATGGTGGCATCCAGCGCATTCTTGATCTGGACGGCTGCACGCGCTACGATGTCGAACTGCGGGTTGGTACCTGCGCCGTTCATATAGCGTTTGTGCCCGAATACATTGGCTGTACCCCACAGGTTCCTGATGCCCGTGACCTGCATCTTCTCCAGCAGATAGTCCGTGATGTCCTTCAGCCGGGCTTCGTACTCGGCGATGTCGTCGCAGTCTTCAATCAGATCGATGTCGTGGAAACAGAAATACCCGATTCCCAACTTCTGCATCAACTCGAAACCGGCATCGGCCTTTGCCCGGGCGCGGCAATACGGGTCGGAACCCTTCTCCCACGCATAACTGCGCGTCTGTCCGCCGAAGGGGTCGGCGGATGCTGCTCCCAGGCTGTGCCACCAGGCAAGGGCAAACTTGAACCATTCTCCCATCGGCCTGCCGCAGACGATGCGCGCGGCGTCGTAATAGTGGAAAGCCAAAGGGTTTTTGCTGCCCGTTCCCTCAAAGGGAATCTTCCCGATTCCGGGAAAGTACTCGTGTGACATATCTTATCGGTTTATGTATGATTTCCAGCGTCCGTAGGCCTCCCGGTACAGGTCTTCCCGTGCGGGGGTGACGACCTCGACCTTTTCCAAGGTACGGAAGGCCTCGGACTCGTTCTTGTAGATGCCGGCGCCGATACCCGCCCCCTTGGCGGCACCGGAAGAACCTTCGGTATCCATCAGTTCTATAGTCGCTCCGCTCACGCCGGCGAGAGTGTCGCGGAATACTTTGGACTGGAACATATTGGCCCGGCCGGCGCGAATCGTATTCACTTTGAGCCCCATCTGCTCCATGATTTCCATCCCATACCGGAATGAGAAAACGATGCCTTCCTGTGCGGCCCGCAGCAGTTGCGCCCGTCCGTGTCGGTTGAAATGCAGGCCGTGGATGCTGCAACCCCCGTCGCGGTTTTCCAGCAGCCGCTCCGCCCCGTTGCCGAAAGGAAGGATGCTGATGCCGTCGGAGCCGATGGGGACGCTTTCCGACAGCGCGTTCAGTTCGGGATAACTGCAATCAGGGGCCAGTTGCCGGCGGAGCCAGGCATACAGGATGCCACAACCGTTGATGCAAAGAAGGACGCCCAGACGCGGATCCGTGCTGCGGTGATTGACGTGGGCAAAGGTGTTTACGCGCGAGTGCGGGTCATGGCCCATCCGGTCGGTCACCCCGTACAGCACCCCGGAAGTTCCTGCCGTCGAGGCGATTTCGCCTGGATGAAGAACTCCCAGGCTCAAGGCATTGTTGGGCTGGTCGCCGGCCCGGTAGGTGAGGGGCGTGCCTTCCTTGAGGCCCAACTCGGCCGCCGCTTCTGCGCCCAACTGTCCCTGGGGGCCGAAGGCAGGTACGATTTCCGGCAAAATATCCTCCGAAAAACCAAAATAGTCCAGCAAGCGTCCCGATGGACGATTCTCTTGAAAATCCCAGAAAATTCCCTCGGAGAGGCCGCTGACGGTGGTACTCGCCGTTCCGGTCAGGCGCATCGCGATGTAATCGCCCGGCAGCAGGATTTTCCAGATGCGGCTGTACAGTTGCGGCTCATTCTCTTTGACCCAGGCGAGTTTGGCGGCGGTGAAATTGCCGGGAGCGTTCAACAGATGTTTCAGACACCAGTCTTCGCCAAGGGCTTCCTGCGCTTTCCGGCCGTAGGGGACGGCGCGTGAGTCACACCAGATGATGGCCGGACGGAGGACTTGCCGCTCACGGTCGATGCAGACCAGCCCGTGCATCTGGTAGGACAGGCCGATGGCTGCGATATCAGCCGGGTCGATGTGTTCCAGCAGGCGGGATGTGACGGCTTTGAGGTAATCCCACCACGCGGACGGCTCCTGTTCCGCCCATCCGGCTTGCAGCGAGAGGATGGGCGCCTCGTGAGGGGGGAAGGAGGCGAATGCGACCGTCTTGCCGCTCCAGGCATCTACTACCGACGCTTTTACGGAGGAACTTCCGATGTCATATCCAAGCAGATACATACCTTTTCTGTCTCAAGCCAAAGAACCTTCGGCCCATGTGGCGGAAATACGGTGTAAAGTTAAATATTTTTTTGCAAATCAAATGTGTTCATTAACTTTGTGCAAATTGTCTTTTCTTTGAAGAATATGAAAAAACTGATGACTTTTGTTGCCGCGCTGATGCTGACGGCAAGTTCCTTTTCGCTGTCCGCAGCAGACCTGGAGTATGTGGATGCCTCCACCCTGACCATCATCGGAAAACCCTTCCCGGCCGGGACCCATCCCTTCCGCAGGATTGAAAACTTCGATTTCCGCCAACAAAGCATCAGCCGCAAGGCCGCCCACTCCACAGGCGTCGCCGTCGTTTTCAAGACCGACAGCCGGACCATCGCAGCCCAATGGGTGACCGACAGTTCCGCCCTGAGCAATATGAACCCCATCGGCTGCAAGGGCCTGGACCTTTATATCAAGGATGCGGAAGGTAAATGGCTCTATGCCGGTTCCGGCAGGCCCAATATGGAAGGAAACAGGACCCGCCACAGTCGGACGCTCGTGTCGCATATGGCCCCCGGCGAAAAAGAATGCCTGCTCTATCTGCCCCTCTACAACCGCTGCGACAGTCTTTCCCTGGGCTTCGACAAAGGAGCCCTCACCGCTCCGATGGACAATCCTTTCCGCGACGAGGTCTTCTTCGGCGGCTCCAGCATCACCCACGGGGCTGCCGCCAACCGCGCCGGACAATGCTATACCGGCCTGCTCGGCCTCAAATACGGCGTCTATGCCGTCAATTTCGGCTTCAGCGGAGACTTCAAGCTGCAGAAACCGCTGGCGGAATATGCGGCCAAGGCTGATCCGGACGTGTATATCTTCGATGCCTTCTCCAATCCGACGGCCGAAGAAATCAGGACGAATTTCGACCCCTTTATGGACATCCTGCGGGCGGCCCGTCCGACTACGCCCGTGATTTTTCTTCAGACCGAACGCCGCGAAACCCGTAATTTCAACCTGCGGGCCGATTCCCTCGGCCAAGCCGTCCAGCAGGCGGCCCGGGAAATGGTTTTCCGTCGGCAACTGAAGGATGCCAACCTCTATTTCATCGACTCCAAAGACTTCCTCACCCCGGACGGAATGTCCACCGTCGATGGCTCCCATCCTACCGATGTTGCCTTTGAACGCACCGTGGATATCATCTGGCCCCTGCTGCACCGCCTGCTGGAGCGCAAGCCCAATCCCCGGGTGGAAGACCTCCTGTCCCGGATGACCCTCGAAGAGAAGATCGGCCAGCTCAACCTGATGCCCGCCAACGGGGATGTCGTTACCGGCCCCCAGAAAGGCAAGGACCTGACCGAAGACATCCGCAAGGGACGCATCGGCAACGTGCTCAACGCCGTCGGCCTGGATTATATCCGCAGCCTCCAGAAAATCGCCGTCGAAGAAAGCCGCCTGGGCATTCCCCTGACCTTTGGCTTCGACGAAATCCACGGCTATCGGACCACCTTCCCCATCTCCCTGGCCGAAAGTTGTACCTGGGACCCCGGACTCATCGGACGCTGTGCCCGCGCCGCCGCACAGGAAGCCGCAGCCGACGGTCTCAACCTGACCTACAACCCGATGGTGGACATCGCCCTCGACCCTCGCTGGGGACGTATCAGCGAGGGCTCCGGAGAAGACCCCTATCTCGGTTCGCTGATTGCAGCCGCCCGTGTCCGCGCCGTGCAGGGTGAAAAACTCTCCGACCCGCTGACCCTGGCCGCCTGCCTGAAACACTATGCCGCCTACGGACTGCCCGAAGGCGGCCGCGACTACGCCGCCGTCGAAATGAGCGAAAACCGCTACCGCAACTTCTATATGCCCCCTTACCAGGCCGCCATCGATGCCGGCGTCGCCAGCGTGATGACCTCCTTCAACCTCTTCAACGGGATTCCGGCGACGGCCAACCACCTTTTGCTCAACCGGATTCTGCGCGGCGAATGGGATTATGACGGCGTCGTGATGACCGATTACGGTTCCATCCGCGAAATGCTCAAGCACGGCTGCGCGGAAAATCTGGCCCAGGCTGCCAAACTGGCCCTCGATGCCACGACAGATATGGATATGTGTTCCCAGGCCTATGTCCGCGAACTGGCCGGTCTGGTGAAGAACGGCGAAATCCATATGCAGCAAATCAATGAAGCCTGCCGACGCGTCCTGCAGCTCAAGGACGACCTGGGGCTTCTCGACGACCCTTACCGCTATATAGATGAGAAGCGGGCGAAAAAAGTCCTTCGCAGCAAGGAAAATCTGGCCCTGAGCAAAGAGGAGGCTGTCCGTTCGATGGTCCTCCTGAAAAATCAGGATGCCGTCCTGCCCTTGAAGAAGAACGATAGAATCGCCCTCGTGGGAGAACTTTGCGAGGACGCGGGCCGCCGCGCCTACTGCGGGGCCTGGGCCGGCCGCTGCGAACCCGACCGTATGCTCTCCATCCGCGAGCGTTTCAAAAAAGAGAAGCTCGTCTCTCCCGAAGAAGCCGACAAAATCGTCTGCGTCCTCGGAGAAGACCATACGATGTCCGGTGAAGCGGCTTCCCGCACGGATATTCGCATCCCTGCGAAACAGCGCGAGCAGCTGGAGCAGGCCTGCGCCCTGGGCAAGCCGGTCGTGCTGGTCGTCCTCTCGGGCCGTCCCCTCGACCTGTCCCGGGAGAGCGAAATCGCCGCTTCCATCCTGATGGCATGGCAGCCCGGTTCGATGACGGCGGATGCCCTCTATGACCTGCTCTATGGCAAGCGGAGCCCGAGCGGCCGCCTTACGGCCAGTTTTCCCCGCAGCGTCGGACAGATTCCGGTCTATCACTATATGTGCAATACCGGACGGCCGGCGACCGACGGCAAGAAGCAACGCTACGTCTCCAACTACATCGACAGCTGGAACGCGCCGCTCTATCCCTTCGGTTACGGCTTGACCTATACGAGTTTTGAATACTCGGAGCCGGTCCTCAGCAGCGAGCGCCTCCGTGCGGGCGAGACCCTGACCGCCAGCGTGACGGTGCGGAATACCGGCCGCGAGAAAGGCGATGAACTCGTCCAGCTCTATCTGCAGGACAAGGTCGGCAGCGTCTCCCGGCCGCTCAAGATGCTGCGCGGCTTTGAGCGGATTACCCTCAGGCCCGGCGAGTCGAAGACAGTCAGTTTCACCATCGACGAAGAGATGCTCAAGTTCTGGCGTGCCGACGGCACTTTCGGCAGCGAACCGGGCGAGTTTGCCGTATTCATCGGGCCTGATGCCTCGACAAAGGCCTCTAAGTCATTCTATTTGCAGTAAAAGGGAAATTTCGGGCGGACGGAAAATTTCTGAAAGAAAAATTTTGAAGGACTTTGCAAAATAATTATATTTGCAAGTAAAATTTGCTCACTTCGGTTTGTCGGGGTTGTATGCTGGAACAGATTAAAAGGAATATTGAAGATTTGATTTCACGCTATGAGGTGCTGAAGGCCGAGAATCAAAGGCTGAACGGACTCTTACAACTTCGGCAGGAAGAAGTGGACAAAGCAAGGGAAGAAATAAGTGCGTTGCAGCAGACGATTGAAAATCTGAAACTGAGAAACGCCTTCGCAGGTGGGGACAATGAGGCTGCCAAAGAAAAGATAGACAGGCTTATCCACCAGATTGACAAGTGTATGGCAATGTTGCGCTGACAATGGGGCAGAGAACCAACATCAAGGTGGCCGGACAGACTTTTACGATGACGGCCGGTGATGAGCTGGAGGAAGAGATTTTCCGCAGGGCTGCCGCCGCCATTGACAAGACCATCGAGATGAGGCAGGCGGAATATCGTTCCACGCCCCACGACGAGGTGATGACGATGATTGCCTTCAACGAGTGCAAGGCGAGGATTAAGATTCAGATGGAAATCAACCGGATAAAAAGCGAGTTGGAAGCCTTGCAAGCCCAGCTCGGAGATTATCTTGAAAAGACTGACAAATAGCCGTCCTTACTATATTCGGGCTGAAACAACACTAATATAGTATAAGGGCGTCTCGGAGTGGGAAGGCGGGCCCGCCTGGAGCGGGATACCTGAATACGACCGGAGCCTGAATCCTGTCAGACTGGTTTCTGGCGAATATGGGACGGCTTTTTTTCTGTTAGATGATGACAATGTGCTCTTTCCTGCGGACAGGGTATGTTGTCATTTATTTATAATATATAGGAGACTGATCATTATGGGAATCACTCAAATCATCTTTGCCCTTTGCGGAGCGCTCGTCGGCGCGGGCATTACTTTCCTGCTTATCCGGATGATGGCTAAAAAGCAAAAAGGAGACATCCTTGCCGCGGCCCGGGAAGAAGCGGAAAACATCAAGAAAGAAAAAATCTTCCAGGCCAAGGAGAAATTCCTCCAGCTGAAAGAGGAACACGAGCAATATATCAACGAGAAAAACAAGCAGTTGGCCGAAGCGGAGAACCGTCTGCATCAGAAACAGAACACGCTCAACCAGCAGGCATCGGACCTGGGGCGCAAAAACCACGAGGCGGACCAGCTCAAGGAAAGCCTGAAAGCCCGCGAAGAGGCGCTCGCCAAGAAAGGCGAAGAGTATGAGCACCTGCGTCAGGAGGCCATCCGGCAGATTGAAAGCATTGCCGGGATGACGGCGGAAGAGGCGAAGAACCAGCTCATTCAGAATATGAAGGACGAGGCCCGCACCCAGGCGCAGTCCTACATCAACGATATGATTGACGAGGCCCGCCTGACTGCCGGCAAGGAGGCCAAGCGCATCGTCATCAACACCATCCAGCGCACTGCTACGGAGGCGGCCATCGAGAATGCCGTCACCGTCTTCAACATCGAGAGCGACGAGGTCAAGGGCCGCATCATCGGCCGCGAGGGCCGCAACATCCGGGCGTTGGAAGCGGCAACCGGCGTGGAAATCGTCGTGGACGACACCCCGGATGCCATCCTGCTTTCCGCCTTCGACCCGGTCCGCCGCGAAGTGGCCCGTCTGGCCCTGCATCAGCTGGTCGTGGACGGCCGCATCCATCCCGCCCGCATCGAGGAGGTCGTCGCCAAGACCCGCCGTCAGATTGAACAGGAAATCAACGAAGTGGGCAAACGCACCTGCATCGACCTCGG
>CADBLM010000124.1 GCA_902795445.1 uncultured Bacteroidia bacterium | reverse complement strand
CATTCCACATCGCCATCTTGGCAATCAGCATCCAGGCCATCGCCGCCCCGCAGCGGTTGTCTTTCTCTTCGGAGGTCCGGATCTGCTGCATCTTCGGCGCGATTTCCAGCAGTTCCGCACACAGGCTCCGCCGCGTCTGCACGGCGCTCATCCGGGGCAGGGTGGCCACGCGTTCGAGGTCGCTCACCTGTTTGACATAGTCTTCGTAGAAAGGAACATCCCCGAAAAAGCTGGTCAGGATATAATAATAGAAGGCGCGGAGGATTTTGGCCTCGCAGAGCGGACGGAAGACCTGCCCGTAATCCAAATCGGAATTTTCGATGCCGAAGATGGAACAAGTCGTGTTCCGCACGCCGATATAGCACTGTTTCCAGACCGTCTCACCGATTCCGGGTCCTGCCGGAGAGATGAGCAGGCGGGCGTCCGGCTGGGCGTTGCCGTTGGTGGAAGCCAGGTCCGTCACCCCCTCGGTGGCGATGAGGAAACGGAAGGCGTAGAGGCTCTTGAGCGGAATATAGGCCGAATTGACCGACGCCTGGCACTGCTCGGGCGTGGTGAAGAAGTCATCCGGAGAGACAACGCCGCTGGGGTCCTCCTGCAGGCAGGCCCCCGAAAGGGTCCCGGCCAGGACCAGCGCCAGCGTGTTTCTAAGAATCTGTTTCACTGTATGCATAGCCTTTAATATCTGAATTGGATGGAAGCCATAATTGTACGGGCCCGCGGATAGGCGCCCAGGTCCATCCGTCGGATGGTGGAGCCTTCGGAAGAGGTGGATACATCGGGATCGAATCCGTTGTAATTCTTCCACAGCCAGAGATTCTCGCCGGAAATGCTGAACGTGATATCCCGGACCCATTTCTTTTTGAGGTTCCAGACATAAGAGAGGGAAACGGTTTTCAGGCGCAGATAGGAGGCATCGTGGAGCTGGCGGGTAGAGTGCAGGTCCGCTTCATCCAGGATGCCGGCGGCCGGGAGGTTGGAATCCGGATTCTTGACCGGATGCCAGGCATTGACCATATAGGCATACTGGTTGGTGCGCCGCGAGCCCGACATATACAGTTCCCCGAAGTTGAAGATTTTGCCGCCGAGGGAATAGACGAAATACACGCCGAGGGAGAACTTGCCGATACGGAAGGTATTCTGGAGACCGCCGTACACGATCGGGTCGGCATTGCCCAGATAGGTGATGTCCTCGCTGTCCAGCACTCCGTCGTGGTTGCGGTCCACATAGATGGGGGTACCGGGCGCCGTGTAGCCGTTCCGCGCCGCGACGGCATGGGTCTTGTTGTTGCGGGCGACTTCCTCGGCATTGTGCCACACGCCTGCATACTGGAATCCCCAGAGGGCGTTCAGGGGATAGCCTTTGACATAGCCGTACATCATATAGCCGGCCGGGGCGGAATAAGCGATGATGTAGTTCTCGCCGCCGATGCTTTCCACCATCTGCGTGTTGTGGGAGATGGTGAAGGATGTGGTCCATACGAAGTCGCTCGTGACGATGTTGCGGGACTCGACGGAGAGTTCCAGACCCTTGTTGGAAGTGGCGCCGATATTGGTCAGACGGCTGGCATATCCGGTCTGGTTGGCCACCTGCACATCCAGCAGCAGGTCGGAGGTATAGGCGTAGTAGGCCTCCGCCGTAAAGCTGAGCCGGTTGTTGAAGAAGGCTCCCGTCAAAGCCAGGTTCACGAGGTCCGTCTTTTCCCAGCGCAGGTCGGGCGAAGCGAGACGGTTGGGATAATAAGCCACCGGCTGCACCCCGGAGAAGAGATAGCCCGTCGTCACGGAAGTCAGGGACGCAAGGGAGCGGTAGGTGGAAATCGCATCGTTGCCGCTGCGGCCGTAGCTGAGCTTGAGGGACAATTCGTCTACATCGGTGGCCGCTTTCATGAAGGGCTCGTTCTGGATGTTCCAGCGCAGCGCCGCCGAAGGGAAGAAGCCCCATTTGTTGTTGGCGGCAAAATTGGACGCGCCGTCCGCCCGGGCCGTGAGGGTGAGATAGTAGCGCTTGTCGAAGTTGTAGTTGAGACGGGCGAAAAACGAGAGGGTCCGCTTTTTCGCCTCGGCGGTGGAAGCCACATAGGTGTTCTTGTCCTGGACGGCGTCCATATCCTTCCAGGTCATTTCATCCACGAGATAGCCCTGACCGGAAAGGCCCAGGTTGCCGTTGATGTAATTGTACAACGCGCTGCCGCCCATCAGGTCCACGGAGTGCTTCTTGGCGAATTTCCGTTTCCAGTTGAGCGTAAGGTCCCAGTTGAGTTTTTCCTCCGAATAGTAGTTGCGGGTGGCTTTTCCGCCCAGCCCGTCCATCCGGGTCGGAAGCGTCGAGGGATTGTACTGGTACTTGTTGCGGTCGAAGCGGTAATACGACAGCTGGGTGTGAAGTTTGACCCGCTTGCCGATTTTGACGTCCGCGTGCCCGACGAGGGTAAGGATGCTGCGGAGGGTGTTGCTGATATTCTCGCTGATCTGGTAGGTCGGCATCGTCACTTTCGCCCCGGACTTGTTGAGGGGGTTGGTGATGGCGTCGGGCGGGATGAGCGGGGAAAGGTAGATGGCGGAATGATAGATATTGGTGCCGCCGATCTGCGCCAGGTTGTCATCCGTGTTGCGATAGGTGTAATTGACTTTCACGCCCATATTGAGCCACTTGAACAAATCGGCGGAAGCGTTGACGCGGGCCACCATATTGCGGACGCCGCTGTTCTTGATGATGCCCCGGTTGTCATAGTGGTTGAACGAGGCGTAGTATTTGGCCGACCCGACGGTGCCGCTGACAGAAATCTGCTCAGAGTGGTAGGGCGCCACCCGCGTGATGGCCCCGACCCAGTCCGTCCCCTCCCCGTAGGCGAGCGGGTCCTTGATGCGGGCCTCCGAAACCGGGGTCTGGGTCGTAATGGTCGGATAGGTGCTGTTGTTGATTTGGGCGTACTCGTTGAGATAATTGGAAAACTGGGTGGCGTTCATCACATCCAACTTGGCCGGCAGCATCGACACGCCGCCGGTGAGTTTGGCCGTCACGCTCACGGACGACCCCGCCTGCGCCTCCTTGGTCGTAATCAGAATCACGCCGTTGCTGCCCCGCGCGCCATAGATGGCCGTCGATGAGGCATCCTTGAGAATCGAGATGGACTCGATATCCGCCGGGTTGATGTCGTTAAGGTCTGAAACCGCATCCAAGACCCCGTCCACCACAATCAGCGGGTCGTTGGACGCCGAAATGCTGCGGGTACCGCGCACACGGATGGAGGTGGTGGCGTCCGGATCGCCCGAAGTGCTCATTATGTCTGCTCCGGCCACGCGGCCCTGCATCGCCTGGTCCACGCTGGTAACGGCGGAAGAACGCAAGTCGCCCATATTGACATTGGTGACACTGCCCGTGAGGTCGGATTTGCTGACACTGCCGTAGCCAACCACGACGACTTCGTTGAGTACCGTGGTACTGTTGGGCTGCATCACGATATCGATGTTCCCGCCCTTCTTCGGAGCCGGGACGACGGCGTCGTCATAGCCCATAAAATAGGCCACCAGCACGTCTCCCGGCTCACATTCGATGACGAACCGGCCCTT
>CADBLM010000123.1 GCA_902795445.1 uncultured Bacteroidia bacterium | reverse complement strand
GCTCACGGAGTTGTTGGGCGAGATGTTGTAGATGTTGTAATCGGCAGGCGCGTGGTAGGTCCCGTTCTTGTCATAATAGGCGTCCAGTGTGCGCCATCCGTTGAAAGCCTTGCCCTTGTCCGGACTGTAGGACAGGGAGATGGAAGGGGAGATGACGTGGCGGATGGCCTGGAGCGTGCTGTACTTGCCGAAATTGAACAGGCCGTAGATGCGGGTGGACATACTGATGCTGCCCGAGTAGTTGTGCGTCGCCCCGAAGGTGCTGAACGCCCCGCCGTCCACCTGCTTGACCTCCTTGGCCCGCACGGTATTGCCCTCCTTGTCCAGCACGTCGATGGGATTGCCGTTGGCATCCTTGGCGTCCACCAGTTCCCGGGTACTCTTGGAAAACACCCAGTTCATCCCGTAGGAGATGCTGGGGGTGATATTGATGTATTTGAACAAGGTGAAGTTCGGCAGTCCGATGGAGAAGGAATGGCTCATCCCGTTGTTGAGCATCTTGGGCAGCTTGGTCTTGAGCGAGTCCACCCGGAACTCCTTCTGGGTATAACCGGTAGCCAGGTTGATGGCCGGGGTGCCGGTGGCGGGGTCCATCACGACGCCCTGGAAATCCGATACCTTGAAATTGAGCTTGTTGGAGAAAGAGGTGCTGTAGGCGAGGGAGAATTTTTCATAGAATTTCTCCTTCCCCACGCGGTTTTTCTGCTTGAAGGGATAGAATTTCGAGACGGAGAAAGTCAGGTTCGGCAGGGTGATGGCGTACGAAGAGTCACGCGAGTTCTGGCTATGCAGGGCGTTGACGGAGAGATTGAACTTGCCGTCCCAGTTGCGCGAATAGGAAATGGAGGACGATATCTGGTTCTGCAGCGCCTCCTGGACGCTGCGGGAATTGTAGCGGCTGTTGGACGGGCTGGAGAAGTTGACCGACGCGCTGAAATTGGTGCCCGGATGGGCCTTGGCATCCTGGCTGTGACTCCATCGCAGGGAAAAGTTGGAGGTGGAGAAAAAGTCCGCGCTGCCCTTTTCACCCGTCTGGTCGTAGGAATAGGCGATGGCGAAGGTGCCGTTGCACTTGTAATTGACCTTGTAGCGGGAATTGACGTTCAACGCCCACGAACCGAGGGTGAAGATGTCGCCGGTGATGGAAATGTCGAAATAGTCTCCGATGACGAAGTACATACCCGCATCCTTCAGGAAAAAGCCCCGGGAGGTCTCCTCGCCGAAAGTCGGCATCAGCAGGCCCGTCGCCCGGTCCGGACGCTTGGGAATGAAGCCGAAGGGGAGTCCGATCGGGATGGGAACATCCTCGATGACCGGCCAGGCGGGGCCGAAAACCGTCTTCTGGGAGGGTTTCGTAATCACCTTGGCCGCCGAAAGGGAGAGGTAATAGTGCGGATGCTCGCAGTCGCAGACCGTATATTTTCCCTTGGTCAGGTTGATGCTCTTGTCGGGCAGCATCTTGATGTTCTTTCCGTGCAGGATGCCGTCAGCTTCGTTGGTAATCATATTGGTGACGCGGGCTTTCTTGGACTTGAAGTTGTAACGCACCTCCTCCATCGAGTAGGTCTTGCCTCCGCTGGTCATCACCGGGGCCCCTGTCACGACGCCGCTGCTGTCGGTCGTACCCCGTGCGTAGAGGTTGCCTGTCTGCAGGTCGTACTCCATATAGTCCGCCGTCAGCGTCATATCTCCGTAGGTAACTTTGACGTCGCCGTAATAGTAAATCGTGCGCTTGCCCTCCTCGAAATTCTCGATGATGGAGTCCCTGGCGTTGGTGAAGGCCGGCATATCCAGCGAACTCTTGTTGAGCAGGCTGACGCTGTCTGCCTTGTGGAGGCTGTCCGCCCGGTGGATACTGTCCCGGACGGCCCTCGCCGAATCGGAAAGGACCGGTACGCTGTCACGGACGACGGCCGGCCTGCGTCCTTTTCTCTCGCGTGCGGGCGCGTAAAAAGAACATAGTATCAGCACCAATGCAAGGAACAAGGCCCGGATCAGGGCCTTCAGACATATACTGCAAAAGGAAATATGATGCGAAAAGTACAAAAAAAGTCAATTCGTAGTTTGCAATCTGCAAATTTAGTGCTAAATTTGTCAAATACAAAATAAAGGATGCCCCACGGGGCTTTCCTGTTGCATTTGAAGATGAACGTCAGACGCTTTTTCTGCTGCTTGTTCCTGGGTGCCGCCCTTGTTTTTCCCGCCGCTGCCGCCGATGCCGTCTGCCTCCGGTTCGAGACGGTCGTTCTCGACCCCGGACACGGCGGAAAGGATGCCGGAGCGGTGAGCAAGGACAAGAAAACCTACGAAAAGAACCTGGTCCTCAGCATCGCCAAGGCGGTCGAGAAAAAACTCAATGACGGCTGTTCCGAGGTGAAAGTGGTCCTGACGCGTCGCACGGATGTCTTCCTGCCCCTGCTCGAACGGGCGGAAATCGCCAACCGCAACAAGGCCAACCTCTTCATCTCGATTCATATCAATGCCAGTCCGAAGAAATCGCCCAACGGGTTTTCCGCCCACATCCTCGGCGAATCCAAGAACAAGAAAAACGATGTCTTCGGCCTCAATATGAACGTATCCCAACGGGAGAATGCGGTCGTCATGCTGGAGGAGGACTATAGCGTGAAATATCAAGGCTTCGACCCTTCCGATCCCACCTCCGCCATCGTCTTCAGCCTGATTCAGAGCGCCTATTATGAGAAGAGCCTGCATTTCGCCGAATGTATGGACGCCTCCATCGCCGGGACGAAACTCGCCAAGCGCGGCGTCTCCCAGGATAATTTCTATGTCCTGTGGCGGACGGCGATGCCTTCCGTCCTGCTGGAATGCGGTTTCATCTCCAATGACCACGACCTGGCCTATCTGCGCACCGCGAAGGGAATCGATGAAATCGCTGAATCCATCTACCAGGGCATCCTCAAGTTCAAAAGCAGTTATGAGGCCTCCCAGGCAACTGTCGAACAGGCTCCGCAGCAGGTCGTGACGACGCCTGCGAAGGAAGCCCCCGTCCTCGCGGCCGCTCCCGCCCCGGAAGGGCGCTACGGCATCCAGGTTCTGGTAAGCGCCCGTACGGACCGCAAGGTCGCCGGATGGACTCCCTCCGTCATCAAAGACGGCCGCTACTACAAATATATCATCTGTCGGGACGACAATGTCGAGACCGTGCAAAAAAATTGGCGGGAAGTGCAAAAAAAATATCCCGATTCTTTCATTGTAGAAATCCGGGAAGAAACCGTTATCCCGTTAAAAAAATAGATAGCCAAAGCGCTGGAACGGATATTTTTTAATTTTTATTAATTCAAAATAAAAATTTTTGTATAACTTGCTGATTTGATGAAATTAGAAAAAGAATAACAAGTTAAAATGTTGAAATATAATTTATTGTAATACTGAAAAAATAAATCGTGCTTCTGTGGATATTGTAAATTTTTTCAATAAAACAATAGTGTTACAAATAATTTTTCAATATTTTTTTCACCAATTTTGCGTAACGAAAAAACAAGTGTAGAATTCCGATCTAATCTTGGAACTAGGCAATCACATATCGACTTGGGACCGTTGTCTGGAAATCATCCGCAACATCGTCGAACCGCAGCAGTATGCCGCGTGGTTCCAGCCGCTCGTTCCGCTCAGGCTTGAGGGCCATACGCTGACCCTGCGTGTCCCTTCGGAATTTTTCCGCGATTTTCTCGAAACGCATTTCCTCAAAGTTCTCCAGAAGACCCTCTACCGGGTCATCGGTACCGACGCCAACCTTTGCTACAGCATTCCCGTGGCCAAAGAACGGACGATGGACCAGCCCTCTTCTTATCACACGACCCCGGAGAACAAGATGATTTCCGTTCCTACCTATTCCACCGGAGGCGCTTCCCCCAATCCTTTCGTGATTCCGGGCGTGCAGCGCGTCAAGATTAATCCCAATCTCAACAAGGATTACTGCTTTGAAAATCTGGTGGAAGGGGAGTGCAACCATATGGCTGTTACGGCCGGCAAGAGCATTGCAGCGGTGCCCGGAAAGGCCACCTTCAATCCGCTCTTCATCTTCGGCGGCCCCGGACTGGGAAAAACCCATATCGCCCAGGCGATTGGCATTTCCATCAAAGAGCAGCATCCCGAACTGGTCCTGCTCTACGTCCCGGCCGGCCGGTTCAAGGTTCAGTTTATGGATGCCACCCAGGGCAACAGGCTGACTGACTTCCTGAGTTTCTACTCCCGGATAGACGTCCTGATTATCGATGATATCCAGGAACTCGCATCCCCCGGCACCCAGAAAGCATTCTTTCATATTTTCAACCAGCTGCATCAAGCGGGTAAACAACTGATTTTCACTTCCGACCGGCCTCCGGTGGAACTGAAGAACTTTGAGGACCGCCTGCTTTCGCGCCTCAAATGGGGACTCAGCGTCCAACTGACGGTACCGGATTATTTCACCCGCGTGGCGATGCTTCGTTCACGCGCCTTCCGTGAGGGGGTGGAACTCAGCGATGAAGTCATCAATTATCTGGCCGGAGCCATCCGGACCAATTTCCGCGAACTGGAAGGCGTGCTGATTTCGCTGGTCGCCAATTCAACCCTGGCCCGCAAGGAAATCAATCTGGAACTGGCCCGCCAGGTCGTGGGCAACATCGTCGGCGAACCCAAGAGCGACGTGACGCTCGACAAGGTGATGAAGACGGTCTGCGATTATTTCGACCTGACCCGCGATATGCTGATGAGCAAATCCCGCAAGCGCCAGATTGTCCAGGCCCGTCAGATTGCGATGTATCTGGCCCGAAACAACATCGGCAACATTTCCCTGTCCACCATCGGTTCGGAAATCGGCGGCAAGGACCACGCGACCGTGCTGCACGCTTGTTCGACCGTCCAAGACCTGATGGATACGGACAAGGTTTTCCGTCAATACGTGACGGATATAGATAAGATTCTCAATCCAACCGCCCGGTAAAATGGCAGCCCTGATTGCACCTTCTATGCTGGCCGCTGATTTCCTGCATCTGGAGGATGCGGTGCAGACGGTGAATGCGTATGCCGATTTGTTTCATCTTGATATTATGGACGGGCATTTCGTGCCCAATATCTCCTTCGGTTTCCCGGTCGTGGAATCCATAGCCCAAGCGGCGATGCGTCCGTTGGACATCCATCTGATGATCAGGCATCCCCAGACCTATATCGAACGTTTCTGCAACATTCCCGGTGCCGGGATGCTCAGTTTCCATCTGGATGCGACACGGGAAGATCCCGAGCCCATCCTCGGCATCATCGGCAACGCCGGTGTCAAGGCCGGAATCGCCATCAATCCCGACATTCCGGTCGAAAAACTCTTCCCTTATCTCGATCTCTGCGACTTTGTGCTGATTATGTCCGTCTATGCCGGTTTCGGCGGGCAGTCCTTTATGGAAGAGACCTACGGGCGCGTCGCCCGTACGAAGGAAGAAATCACCAGAAGGGGACTGGCGACGAGAATCGAAGTGGACGGAGGGGTCAGCCCCAAGAACGCCCGGCAACTTATCGAATGCGGCGTGGATATCCTGGTCGCGGGTTCGGCCGTCTTCAAGGCGCAGAATCCCGCGGAGGTCATCGCGGCGATGCGCGGAGAATAGAGTTTATTTCAGGGAAGCCAGAACGGAAAGGCAGGCGGCTACGTCGTCGCCGGTTTCGGCCTTGATATCCGCATCAAGGGGAAGGTACATATCGATGCGTGAACCAAACTTGATCAGGCCGCACTGCTCGCCCCGGACCACTTTCTTGCCGACCTCCGCCTTGCAGACAATGCGGCGGGCAAACGTTCCGGCAATCTGCTTGAAGAACACTTCCTGTCCGTCCGGTGTACGCACGGCCACCGAAGTGTGCTCGTTGAGTTCGGAAGCCTTGGGCATAAAGGCCAGAAAATATTTCCCGGGATGG
Organism: uncultured Bacteroidia bacterium; assembly: GCA_902795445.1. Classification (GTDB taxonomy): domain Bacteria; phylum Bacteroidota; class Bacteroidia; order Bacteroidales; family UBA932; genus Cryptobacteroides. The sequence continues at coordinate 2,011 of CADBLM010000123.1, read as the reverse complement.
TACTTGTAGTAGCTGCATTCCCCGCTGACCGGCCAGAAGTTGACGTGCATATTGAAGAAATTCATATACACGGAAATCTGGATGCACTCGCGTTTGAGGTATTCTTCTTCAAACACTTTTTCGATAATGACGACCTCTCCGTCGGCGACGGAAGTGACCGCTTTGTCGCTGCTGATATCTCCGCGTCGCAGGGGAACGCGGAAGAAATAGAGGATGAAGCACATCAGAAAAGCCAGGATGGCGCAGATGGGAGCCGTAATCCAGATGATGTCGATCAGCCAGCAGCAAAGTCCCATAATCAGGAGGCAGATGGCCCAGATGACCGAAATCGTGCCCCAACCGTCTTTGTGAATTCTCATAAATCAGCGTCGTTTAACTTGCAAAGATAAAAAATTATATGACAAACTCCACCTCTTTGAAAGCATAATCGCGCCTGCGCCCGCTCCGGTCCTCTATGTACAGGCGTCCGCCCTCGTCGGTTCCCAGGATTTTGCCCTCGAAACCGATACCCGAAGGCTGCTCCCGGTAGGCGTGCCACTCACCCCGGCGGTACAGCAGCGATTCGTAACGCTGCGAAAGCTCTTGCGGCGGAGCCGGCAGGAGCCTTTCATATAGGAGGGAAAAACGTTCCAACTCGGCCTGCAACTGCTCACGGGTAAAGCCGCGGCCCGTTTCCAGGGCGACCGAGGTGGGGTTGGGCAGGGATGCGGGAAATTCCCGCTGGCCGAGATTGATGCCGATGCCCGTGATGCAGCGGCTCAATTGTGAGCCTCGCAACGTGTTTTCGATGAGGATGCCGCAGATTTTTTTGTCGCCCACATAAATGTCATTGGGCCATTTGATGCGGGCGGAAAGCCCGAAACCCTTCAGAAAATCCACGACGGCCAGGGCGGCAGCCCGGCTGAGCAGGAATTGCCGGGAAGCGGGCAGGGGTTCCAGGCCGAAAAGGGAGAACTCTTTGAGCAGGATGGAGAACAGGAGATTCTCTCCGGCCCTGGCGGACCAGCTGTTGCCGCGTTGTCCCCGGCCCTTTGTCTGACAAAATGTTGCCACGATTGACAAATTGTCAAGCCGTCCTGATTCGCTTGCAGCCGTGTCATTGGTCGATTCAAGTATTTCGTACCACTTGATATCCATCTGGAGTATTTTTTGTATCTTTGCGAGATTGCAAATTTACAAATAAAGAAGACAAGATGTCTCAGAAAAAGAACAAGAAACCCACCATTATCAGGTTTAATTTTTCCTGGCTGTATTTCATATTGACCATCGCCATTTTCTGGATGCTTTTCAATCCCTCGGGAGGCAGCAATCCTCAGAAAATCGAATGGGACGAGGTCAAGCAGATGGCCGCTGCCGGCGATATCAAGGAAATCGCCTTCGTCCGCAACGATTACGAGGGCAAGGTGACTGTCCGTCCGGACCGTCTTGAGGCCTATGCGGACAGATTCGGCGGGAAAGTTCCGGCCAAGTCGCCTCATTTCATCTTCCTGGTATCCGCCAGTTTCAATCCGGAGGAAATGTTCGGCGAGATCAACGACAAACTGCCCGAGGACGGCCGCTTCAAGGTCGTCATCGAGAACGATGACAAGTTCTGGGAGCACGCGATGGACTGGCTGCTTTTCCCGATCATTATGTTGATTATGTGGTTCTTTATGTTCCGGGGGATGATGGGCGGCCGCGGCGGTCAGGGCGGTGCCGGCGGGATGTTCTCCGTCGGTCGTTCCACCGGGAAAATGGCGGACAAGAATAAGGTGAATGTCACCTTCAAGGACGTCGCCGGCCTGTACGGTGCCAAGGAAGAGGTGGTGGAAATCGTCGATTTCCTGAAGAATCCCAAAAAATATACGGCCCTCGGCGGCAAAATCCCCAAGGGAGCCCTGCTGGTAGGCCCTCCGGGAACGGGCAAGACCTTGCTGGCCAAGGCGGTGGCAGGGGAGGCCAACGTCCCCTTCTTCTCCATCTCCGGTTCTGATTTCGTGGAAATGTTCGTCGGCGTGGGCGCATCCCGCGT
>CADBLM010000122.1 GCA_902795445.1 uncultured Bacteroidia bacterium | reverse complement strand
GGTGCTCCACGATGCATATATCGGCACTCACGAGTTGATGGACAACGGCAAGGCCAGTTATCTGGAAGTGCTGACCGCCCAGGAGTCCCTGCTTAACGCGCAACTGGGTGAGGCGATGAACCTGTATGAAGGCTCACAAGCCCTCATCGCCCTGTATATCGCCCTCGGCGGCGCGACGAAATAAAGCGTTCGGAGTCGTCATAAAACAATCCCGGTCATCACTGGCCGGGATTGTTCATTTCCGAGCGGACCGGATTACAGGATGTTCAGGCTCTGTTCTTTGATTTTCTCGAGTTCGTCCTTCATCCGGACGACGATTTTCTGGATTTCGGCGTGGTTGGCCTTGGAGCCGGTGGTGTTGATTTCCCGGCCCATTTCCTGGGCGATGAAGCCCAGTTTCTTGCCCGGAGCGGCTTCGGTGTCCAGGGTGTCGAGGTAGTAGCGGCAGTGCTGGCGCAGGCGGACTTTTTCCTCGTTGATGTCCAGTTTCTCCAAATAATAAATCATCTCCTGCTCAAGCCTTTGCTTGTCGGGAGAGAGGGAGAGTTCCTCGATTTTTCGGAGGATGTCCGTGCGTATGTTTTCCACCCGTTCCTTCTCGTATCTTTCTACCTCGTCCACGAAGGAGAGGATGTTTTCCACTTTCTCGCTCACGTCGCGGCGGAGAATCTGCCCTTCCTTCTCCCGGAATTCGTTCAGGTGCAGGATGGCTTCGTCCAGGGCCTTCTCTACGGCGGGCCAGTTCCCTTCATTGATGACATCCTGCTTTTTCGCATCGATGACGTCCGGGAACCTGAGAATGGTCGAGATGATTTCGCTGCTTGCCAGCTGCCTGTCGTCCGCGCCTATGTTGCGGGCAAAGTCGCAAACCTGCCGGTAGTAGTCCTGGGCCAGTTCCTGGTTGAGTTGTTTGCCGTTGTCGCCGGCGTTGGGCTCCCAGGTGACGAACAGGTCGATGGTGCCGCGGGTCAGGGACTCGGCGAGTTTTTTACGGACTTCCAGTTCCTTGTCTTTGGGGAGAAGGGGAGTCTTGATGGAAATATCTGCGTTCTTGGAATTGAGCGTGCGGATTTCAAAGGTCAGTTTGCCTCCTTCGAGTTGGGCTTCACCTCGGCCGTAGCCGGTCATAGACTTGATCATAATCGTGTTTGGTATAAATTCCTGCAAAATTAACCAATCCTTTCCAAAAGAGTGGAAAAAATTTCATATTTTTGTCAGGATATGGATATAGAAATGAAGAATCGGGTTCGTTCGATGGTATGCCTGGCGCTCGTTTTCGCCGGCTTGTCAGTTTTTGATGCGCTTGCTTCAACGGGAAATCCTCCCTTGGAGACGATTCCCCAGGGTCCCTGCCGGGCGGTTGTGCGCGTTTCGGCGGCTTATCTGCGGGCCGCGGCGGACTACGAATCGCCGCTGGAGACCCAGGAACTGATGGGGACGGTCGTCCGGGTGCTGGGAAAAGACCGTTACTGGTGCAAGGTGGAGAGTCCGCAGCCCTATACGGCCTGGTGCACGGACCGGACGCTGGTCGTGATGGATTCCCTCTCGATGGAGGCTTATATCCGTGCTCCCAAATATGTTTGCATCGCGTCGGTGACGCGGGTGCTGGAGGAGCCCCGCGCTTCTTCGCCGCAGTTGTGCGACGCCGTGCTGTGCGACCGTCTGCGGGTGGTTTTCCGTCCGGGATCTGTGAAAGCGGGCGGAACGGCGAAGGCGGGTGAGAGGTTTGGCGGAAAGCCCTTGACACGGGGAAAATACGCCGCCGTACTCCTCCCGGACGGCCGCCGGGGCTGGATGCTCCGCAGCGAACTGATGACCGAGGAGGCGTGGGCTGCGACCGGCTGTGACCTGCGCAGCGTACAGATGCGTGCTGCCGTGTCGGAGACTGCTGCCGCTTCGGAGCCCGTCGCCCTGCCGGAGAAAGTGGCGGATGCGTACGGCGTGCGTGCCAGCCTCGTTGCTTGTGCCCGGGAATTTGTGGGCGTACCTTATCTATGGGGCGGGATGTCTCCCAAGGGCTTTGATTGCAGCGGTCTGGTGCGCATGGTCTATCTGCGCTACGGCCTCATCCTGCCGCGCAACGCCTCCCAGATGGCCCGTCTGGGACGCGAGGTGAAGCCGGAGGAGATGAAGCCTGGCGATCTGCTCTTTTTCGGCGCGAACGGCCGCGTCACCCACGTGGGTATGTATATCGGCGACGGGCATTTCGTCCATTCTTCCCATCTCGTGCGTATCAACGCGGTGGCTCCCGACGCCCCCGACGCCTACGAGAATATGTACAAATTCCTCTTCAGCCGCAACCTCCTCGACTGAGTCTCGGCCCAAGATGACTTGGGAGCCGCTGCCTTGTCATCAGAAGATGGCGGACGACATTAACTTTTTGTGCGTAATAATCAACTGTTTTTTCAAAAAGATACGCGAATAATCCGGGCGTATACGAACAGCTGTTCAGCGGTCACTTCCGACTGTATGGAATCGTAGTGCATATTATGCTTTAAAGAAAAAGTCGTAACTTTGGGCGTTCTTTAAATTGCAGACCAAGGCCCAGACACACAAATTGGGACGCTACCCTGCTGCGGGACCGTGAGGCCTTGATTGGATTGGGAAGGAATGCCCCTCCTGGTACCAACTGAAGGAACTCTCCGGCATTCTCGCCGTCCTCTTTGGGTGCATACTTGCGTTTGGCATCGTAAAAACTCCACGGGGTGACCCCAAGTTCCGACAGGCGCTGTTTGTAACTGATCTTGTTCTCGTCGCAGTAGGCTATCACCTGGGCGACTTCTTCCTTTGTCATCATGGCT
>CADBLM010000121.1 GCA_902795445.1 uncultured Bacteroidia bacterium | reverse complement strand
GTAAAAAAAGTATCGGATGCCTTTGCCCAGGCATCCAATACCATAAATCGCATATTGTGGCGGGTGTTTTCGTATTCCGGACCGATGTTGCCCAGTCCCGCTACAAGATAGTTCATACCGTTCCTTATTCAGCGGCGGCCTGCTGGGACGCTCTCGTGGCGAGAACGGAGCAGATAATCGTGCCTTTCGGGGAAACGATGTTCACACCGTCGATGTTGAGGTCGCCGGCGACAATCTGCTTGCCGATCTGGAGGGAAGTGACGTCCACCTCGATGAAATCGGGCAGTTTGGCCATCAGGGCGCTGATACGCAGTTTGCGGACGGCGACGTAGAGTTTGCCGCCGAGCTTGACGCCTTCGGAGTGACCGGTCACCTGGACGGGCACGTTGATGACGACGGGCTTGTCCTCGGAAACGGCGAGGAAGTCGATGTGCATCGCCTCGTCGGTGACAGGATGCCACTGGGCTTCGTGCAGAACGGCCATCATTTCCTTGCCGTCGGACAGCTTGAGGTCGATGATATAGGAGTTGGGCGTGTTGGTAATGGCTTTCAGTTCCTTGGCGTCCACGGTGAAAAGGACGTTGTCCATACCCTGGCCATAGATGTTGCAGGGGACGAGGCCCGCTTTGCGGATGGCTTTGACGGCAGCTTTGCCGGCAGCTTCACGGATGGTTCCGTTCAAAGTAATGTGCTTCATAGCTTTTTGTTAAAATGTGTTACTCAGTCTCTTGGGAGACCCCATTGCACCAAAAGCCCGGAGGCTTTTAAGCGGCTGCAAAGATAGGATAAATTTTCGAAAAATCAATAATTTATTGCACGTAGCCGGTCGTCGTGTTCCAGAGCAGGTTCCGGTAATAATCGTTGAGCGTCGCGTTGCCTTTGGCCGGAAGATAGGTACTCAGGCCGCAACTGTGGTCGATACGGAGCTCCAGAAATTTATCGGTATGGTCGGCAAATATGACGCAGCGTTCCAGGGCCTGATCCAATTCCTGCGTTTCTTCTTCCGTGGCGCCTAGCGCGACGGCGATGTCCCGCAAGTCATAGAACCAGGGATGATTACCCCGGAAATAAGCCTGGAGGCCGGATGCGTCGATGGTGGCCATATTCTCGCCGTGGCGGTTGAAGATGGTCTGGCAGGCCCGCGCCAGTTCGTCTATTCTGCCGCAGTCAACCAGGGAATAGCAGCCCGCTTTCGTCCCCGAATGCTCCCGATAATACTGCATATAATCTTCCGCCACGCCTTTGAGCTGGCCTGCCAGCAGGCGCTCCACCATCGTCGGGTAGTACATTCCGTGATTGAGAATCTCTGTCGGGGAAAAACCGACGTAGCGGCACTTGTCCTTGAGTTCGTAGGCTACTTCCACTCCGCCCATCAGGCAGGCGTCGAAAAAGATGGCGTCGAAGAAGCAGGGAAGTTTGGCGGCGAAATTTTTCAGCCCCATCTCATAGACCGTAGATTTGTCCGTTCCCAGTTCCTGTCCGATGGTGGCCTGGCGGATGCAGGTTTCCTTGTAATGATAAGAATCGGACTGGTCGTAGTAACCGGCCGGAAGCCAGCCGGTCCCGTGTGAGGAAAAGACCAGGTAATGGTGCTTGGGGCTGAAGTAATCCAGGATATAGTTCAGGACATTGGCGAGCGTGTCGGTGGACAGGCAGACGCTCTCTTCGTTCCATCCCTTCATCCCGTTCAGGGGAAAATCTTCGGCGACGGCTTCGCCCTTTTTGTTGCAGCCCAGCCGCTTGAGCGCCGGCTCCCGGTCGTTGGAATGTTGCAGGAAAAGGACGATGTCCCGATAGGCGTCCAGGCCGGGCAGCCTGCCTTGCAGGAGTTCTTTCTGATTGTTGGAGATGGGACCGCTGAGCCCGTTGTTGTGCCCGCAGGTATAGAACAGGATGAGGTTTTCGCAGGCGATGGGCAGTTCGTAACTGTTGACCTTGCAGCGGGCCTCGCTGCCGCCGTCCACGAGCGCGCTGATGACGGCCGTCCCCTCCGCCTTGGCTGTGATGCGCCCTTCCGGGCTGACCTCTACGGCGGCGGGATTGCTGCTGGACCAGAAGACCGGCACGTCGCCCGGTGTCACGCTGAAGGCGATGCAGCTGTCTTCCCCGGCAATCATCGACATCTCGTCCGTGGAAAAGCTGATGAAAGGACTTCTCTTGCAGGAAAGTCCGGCGACGGCCGCGAGGACGCAGGCCAGAAAGCGGATATGCCATTTTCTCAACACGGGGCAAAGGTATTGATTTTTTTTATAAAATTGCGAACTTTGCAGGCCAATTATATAAATGATATGAGAACTTTTTTGAAATGTATGATGATGACGGCTTTGTGCGCTGCTGCGGCATCCTGTGCCCGGGAGAAAGGGGATGGTTTCCGCTACTCCATCGATGAATTTGCGGATATCCGGATGATGCGTTACCGCATTGAAGGCTGGGACAGCCTGAGTTTCCGCCAGAAACAATATGTCTATCATCTGGCGGAATCCGCCAAATGGGGACGCGATATTTTCTGGGACCAGAACGGAAAGTACAACCTGCAGGTCCGTCACGCCCTCGAACAGATTTTCGATTCCTACAAAGGTTCGCGCAAGGGAACTGACTGGGACGGGTTCACCGTCTATGCCAAACGGGTGTTCTTCTCCAACGGCATCCATCATCATTACGCGCAGGACAAATTTTTCCCCGCCTGCCCGCAGGAATATATGGCTTCGCTGATGGAGGCTTCCGGCGTGGAAGACAGGGATTTCCTGCTGAAAGTGATGTATGATCCCGATTTCCAGCCCCAGCGCCGCTGTACGGATACTTCCAAGGATATCGTGGCCTGCTCCTCCGTCAACTATTACGAAGGGGACCTGTCCCGTGAGGAAGTGGACGCCTTTTATGCCGGGATGGCCCGTCGCGGGGATCCCCGTCCGCTGTCTTACGGACTGAACAGCAAACTCGTCAAGAAGGACGGAACCATCTATGAAGAGGTATGGAACATCGGGAGCGTCTATGGCCCGGCCATCCGCAAAATCGTGGAAGAACTCGAACTGGCTTCCCAATATGCCGAAAACGATGCCCAGAAAGCGTATCTGGCCCTCCTGATCGACTATTACAGGACAGGCGACCTGAAGACCTGGGACGAATTCAACATCGCCTGGGTCCAGGAAAAGGAAGGGGCGGTGGACCTGATCCACGGCTTCGTGGAGGATTACGAGGACCCGCTCGGCCGCAAGGCGACCTGGGAGAGCATCATCGAACTCAAGGATTTCGAGGCTTCCCGCCGGACGGAACTGATTTCCGCCAATGCCCAATGGTTCGAAGACCATTCTCCCGTTGATGAGCGTTTCAAGAAAAAAGAGGTCAAAGGGGTTACGGCCAAGGTCATCAATGCCGCCGTGCTGGCCGGAGACTGCTATCCCTCCACGCCCATCGGCGTAAATCTTCCGAATGCGGACTGGATCCGCAAGGAGTACGGTTCCAAGTCCGTGACCATCTCCAATATCACGCACGCCTACAACAAGGCGGCGGATGAAATGCCCAAGAGCACGCTGACCGAATTTGCCTTCGACCAGGAGGAAATCGCCCTGGCCAAGAAGTATCTCAACCTGACCAACGAAATCCACACGGACCTGCACGAATGTCTCGGACACGGCAGCGGCCAACTCCTGCCCGGCACGCCTGCCGGCGCCCTCGGTGAATATTCTTCCTGCCTCGAAGAGGCCCGCGCCGACCTGTTCGGCTTGTACTATGTGGCGGATGAAAAACTCATCGAACTGGGCATCATCCCGGATGCAGATGCCTACAAAGCCCAGTACGCCAACTATATCCGCAATGGCCTGATGACCCAGTTCTCCCGTGTCGAACTCGGCCGCACCAATACGGAGGCCCATATGCAGAACCGGCTGCTGATTGCCAAATGGTGCTACGAGCAGGGACTCGGACAGTCCCACATCTGCGACGACGAGGGCTGCCGTCCCGCCGATGTCATCGAGAAGAAGGTGAAGGACGGAAAGACCTATTTCGTCGTCAACGACTACGAGGCCTTGCGCGACCTCTTCGGCGAATTGCTCGCCGAGGTCCAGCGCATCAAGTCCGAAGGCGACTATGCCGCCGGCAAGGCCCTGGTGGAGAATTATGCGGTCCGGATCGACTACGACCTGCACAAGGAGGTCCTGGAACGCTATGCATCCCTGCATCTCAAGCCTTATGGAGGTTTTGTCAATCCCGAGATCGTCCCGGTCGTCGAGAACGGGGAAGTCGTCGATTACAAGGTGACCTACGACGAGGATTTCCTCGGCCAGTCCCTCCGTTACGGCAAGGAATACAAGACGCTTTGACGCTCCGCTGGCTCCGATGGCGCTGACGGATGCATATTCCTATTATCTGAAGGTAGAAAGGGCGATGTCCGGCAATACGGCATCGTCCTATCTTCGTGATGTGGAGGCATTTCTGTCCTGGCTCGAAGGACGGGGAGGCGGCGCCGCGTCCGGACGGATGCTCCGGGATGTGGAAGCGGAAGACATCGAGGCTTATTTCAAATTTCGGGAAGATCTTTCCAAGCGCTCCCAGGCCCGCCTCCTGAGCGCCCTTCGTTCCTTCTTCTCCTGGCTGGTCGCGGAAGGGGAGTTGCCGGCCAATCCCTGTGACGCAGTGGATATGCCCAAACTGGGAAAGTACATCCCGGCCGTCCTGTCGGTGGAGGAGGTGGACGCCCTGATGGATTCCGTCGATACTTCCGACTGGATGGGCTTGCGCGACCGCGCCCTGCTGGAAGTCCTCTACGGCTGCGGCTTGCGTGTTTCCGAGGCGGCATCCCTGCGGCTGTCCGATATCTTTGAGAAGGAAGCCTTCGTCCGGGTCATCGGGAAAGGGGATAAACAGCGGCTCGTTCCCATCGGAGAACCGGCTCTGGAGGCTGTATCCGCCTATCTGGCCGTCCGTCCTCCGGTGTCGGATTCCAAGGACGGGGACATCCTTTTCCACAACCGTTTCGGCCGTCCGCTCAGCCGGGTCTCCATTTTCAAGATGATCAAGACCCAGGCGCTGCTGGCCGGTATCCGGAAGGAAATATCCCCGCATACGCTCCGGCACAGTTTCGCCACCCATCTGGTGGAAAACGGGGCGGACCTCCGCGTCGTACAGGAAATGCTCGGCCACGAAAGCATCCTGACGACGGAAATCTATACGCACATCGATTCGACCACCTGGCAGCGGGACGTGCTGGCCCACCATCCGCGCCGCTGAGACGGCGGAAGCCGTCGGGCAGGATTCGCTTTTAGAGAATCAGCATCGCGTCTCCGTAGGGACCGAAGCGGTAGTCTTCCTTGAGGGCGACCTGATAGGCGTCCATCACATTTTCATATCCGCCGAATGCCGCGACGGCCATCAGCATCGTCGAGCAGGGAAGGTGGAAATTGGATACGATGGCATTGGGAACGGCGAAACGGTAAGGCGGGAAGATGAATTTGTTGGTCCAGCCGTCGTAGGGCTCGACTTCGTCCTTGGTCGTATAGAAGGTCTCCAGCCCCCGGATGGTCGTGATACCCACGGCGACCACACGTTTGCCGCCGCGTTTGGCCTTGTTGATGATTTCTGCCGTCTCCGGCGTGATAATCAGCCGGTCGGAGTGCATCTTGTGCTTGGAAAGGTCCTCCACATCGACGCTGCTGAAGTGGCCCAGGCCCATATGCAGGGTGATGAAGGCTTTCTCCACATCCTTCAGTATCATCCGGTTCATCAGCTCGCGGCTGAAATGCAGGCCGGCGGCGGGAGCTACCACGGCGCCTTCGTTGGCGGCATAGATGGTCTGGTAGTTCTCCGCGTCCTCCGGCGTCACTTTTTCCTTTACCCAGGTCGGGACCAGGGTCTCGCCCATACCGAAAAGCACTTTCTTGAATTCCTCGTAGGGACCGTCATACAGGAACCGCAGGGTGCGGCCTCGGGAAGTGGTATTGTCGATGACTTCGGCCACCAGGCTTTCATCTTCGCCGAAATAGAGTTTGTTGCCGATGCGGATTTTGCGGGCGGGGTCCACGATGACGTCCCACAGGCGCTGCTCGCGGTTGAGCTCGCGCAGCAAATCCACTTCAATCTTGGCCCCGGTCTTCTCTTTGTTGCCGTACAGACGGGCAGGGAATACTTTGGTGTCGTTGAATACGAAGGTATCGCCTTTCCCGAAGTAATCGAGGATGTCCTTGAAAATCCGGTGCTCGATTTCTCCGCTGTCTTTGTGAAGCACCATCAGTTTGCATTCGTCACGCCAGCGCGTCGGCTCCGAAGCGATTTTTTCCTTGGGAAGGCTGAAGTTGAATTGTGAGAGTTTCATAACATTACCGCGGTCTTTCTTATGCACCGCAATACTTATTATACGGATTTCCGGCTTTTTTGTTTCATCCGTTCGTCACATATTTCTTTTTTTCGTCACAACTTTTCTTCCATTTTTGTCGAAAAAATGCAAAACGGTCAAAAAAAAGAAAAACT
>CADBLM010000120.1 GCA_902795445.1 uncultured Bacteroidia bacterium | reverse complement strand
CGGTTGTACTCAACGTCCTCCTGTTCCAGCCGAATCCCCCCTTCAATCCGGGTTTTCTTGACGACTTTTCCGACGATGATGAGCGCATCGTCCGAAAAGATGGCGTCTATGTAGTCGAGACGGGCCAGCGCAAAAGCGGTCTTGTAGTTTTCAAGAAAGGAAATGATAGCCATTTTGGCTCCGTCCGTCCACTTGCTCTTGGAGAGGATGCCCTTGACAGACTCGGCATCGAGAGCGAAGGTCAGGTTGTCAATTTTCCCTTCCTTGTCCCACCAGAATACGACATTTTCGATGAAGGACTTTTTGTTGGTCTTGAAGGAGAATTTCATCGGCACGCTCCGGCAGACATAGCCGTAGGCATAGGGAACAGCCTGGATATGGCTGCGGTCCAGGATTTTGGCATTACCGTAATGGAGCAGTTTTTCAAAGGTATCGTACCCTTCTTCGGTAAAGAGTTCCTTTACCTCGGAATAGGCTTGGCAGCCAATGGCATCCAGTACCCGGGTCACGGCCTCCAGGCACAGAACGCTGCTGTCCTTCGCCGACGCAGGCGTGCGTGCGGGGGCGGTTTGGGAGGAAGCAGAAGCGGCAGCAGCCTGGGCCATTTGCTCGAATCCGGCGCTGACTTCGGATGCCAATTGTTCGGAAGGGCTCAGCTGCTGATGTTTTTTCCGCCGACCCGGACGGGGTTTCTTTTGATAAACGGAAACTCCCCTCTTCCAGGCGTCCTGAAAACTGATGCCCTCCACCTCGGCGAGGGCCATTTTCATCTCGGGATCGGAAGCAGATTCATCTTCATAGGCGACCTCCACTTTGATGTCGATATTGCGGACATCGATGCCCGCCCGGAATTCGACCAGGCCGACTCCGTCCCTGACCTGCATCGGTGCGCTAAGTCCCAGACCGTCGTTATAGGTATAATCCAATGAGGAAACCGCACGACCGCCGGAGGTTACCTCCAGACGTCCCAGCAACGGGTCTTCTTCAGATCGGCCGATATATTTGAAATCCAGACCGTCCAAAAGGGCGTCAATGCGTTCCTGTGCCCGGACCCGTGCCGGAAGGGGCATCAAATCCTCCCTGGCGGGTGAGTTGGGGCCCGGATATATGACCGGCAGGTCTTCCGGAAGCGTATAACTCAATATCAGCGCCCAGTAATTGTATTTGAGCGCCACATCGATTTTCAACTCGTCTTCCGCCTTTTGGGCTACATCCAGCATCGAAATGACCTTGTCAGCCCGTTCAGTATAGATATTCTGCAAGTCGGACTTGGAGATCCAGGCGATGGCATAGCCTTCCCGTTTCTTTTTATCGTAAAAAGTACGGGTCTCCACATAACGGAGCGTCACGTCCGTCGAAAAATTGGAAGAGGCCTTGTAACTGACGCTGGTCACTCCATTCGCTGCATTCTTTTCTATTGATGCGGCATCGCTGACATTGATTTTGATTTGCTTGGCGACATCGCTGCGAGCCAGCCCCAACAGGTACTCTATAAATTCGCTTTCGCTGACTTTCTTTTTGTGCGTCTCGTGTTTGACTGAAAAAAAATACCCCTCCCGGGTATATGGAAGCCACTCGGGAGGAATATTCTGGGAAAAACTGCCGGTGCTGATGCAGAGCAAGAGGGCCAGCAGCGGAAAAATTCGACAAAAATGCATTGCTATTTACCGCCCTTGGCCGCTTCCATAATGTTCTTGTTCACCTCAATGAATTGTTCGAGTTCCGCACCGCTGAGGTTTTCCGGCTTGAAGTTGGTCGCACCGTTGAGCACCTGGTTGAACTTGTCGCCGCGCAGGCCGATTTTGGCCGTCGCCTCATACATACGGGATGCCGTGTTGTACACAACTTTGGTGTCGCCGAAAGGCTCGCAATACTTGGAAACGGAGGTGCTCACCTGCTCCCAGTAAGAGGTCAGCGCCTGCTGGACCGCACCGTTGTTCGCGACATTGCCGCGTTGTGCCTGGTCGAGTACGGCCTGATTGAAAATACGCGAAATGGTGGCATAAGCCTCGCGCTGGGCCAACTCGACGGCTACCTGCTTGTTGTCGGCCGTACCGATGCCGGCATACCACTTGTAGGGGACCTTGACGATGGCCGTACCCTTTTCGTTCAAGGCTTCCGTCATCTCGATGCCCTGGAGACGGACGGTCTCGACAATCGTCTCGACACCGTTGACATCTTTGCCCGTCGAAACGGTGGCTTTCTTGGAACTGCCGCAGGATACGGCGAGGGTAAGCATGGCCACGGAGGCCAGGATTTGGATTGTTTTCATTTGTTTATGGTTTTAATGGTTATGCTGTATGTAAGTATGCCCGAAGACACACCTTGCAAAGGTAAATATTTTGCACGAAAAGAGCAAGAGAGAGAAAAGCTGTCCGTTGTGACGAATTCCCGTCCACTTATTCCTTCACAATCACGCGGCGGATGCGGCGGGGAACGGAGGTGAGGATTTCGTAGGGAATCGTGTCGAGAATGCCGGCCAGTTCGCAGACGGAAGGATTTTCTCCGAAAATCGTCACCGTATCGCCGACTTCGGCCGGAACGCCCGTGATGTCCAGCATACACATATCCATACAGATATTGCCGATGGTCGGTACGCGCCGTCCGTTGAGCAGGAAACGGGCGTTGCCCCGTCCCAGATGCCGGTCCAGCCCGTCCGCATAGCCCACCGGAATCGTGGCGATGGTGGTTCCTTCCGCTGCAATCTTTCCCCGGCGGCCATAACCGATGGTACCGTCCTCGGGTGAAAGGGTTTTGATTTGCAGGATTTTGCACTTGAACGAGGCGACAGGGGCCAGTTCTACCCCTTCCACGGCGCTCACGCCATAAATCCCGATGCCGAGCCGCACCATGTCGAATTGATATTGCGTAAAGCGCTCGATGCCGGCGGAATTGAGGATATGAAACATCGGACGGTAGCCCAGGCTGTCGCTGATACGCTGCGCATTGGTCTGGAACTGACGGATCTGCCCGAGGGTAAAATCATCCTGCAAAGGGTCCTCCGCCGCAGCCAGGTGCGAATAAATGCTCGTCACGCGGACCAGGTCACAACCTTTCAGATACGCCGTCAAGGCTCCTATCTCGGAGGTCATAAACCCCAGCCGGTGCATTCCGGTATCCAATTTGAGGTGGATAGGATACTGCTTCTTTTTCTTGGCCCGGAGCACCTGGCAGAGCGCCTCGAGTGTCGCCAGATTGGGAATGCCGGGCTCCAAATGATAGTCGATGATTTCGTCAAAAAAGTCCGTACCGGTCGTCAGGACGAGGATGGGCGTCATAATGCCGCCTTTCCGCAGTTCTATTCCCTCCACGGGATAGGCGACCGCCAGATAATCGGCGCCGGCATCCCGCATCATCGCGGCAAATTCCACGGCACCGTGCCCGTAAGCATTGGCCTTGACCAGCACGAGCAGTTTTGTTTCGGGGCGCAGTTTGTCCCGGAAATAGCGATAATTGTCCCTGCAATGGTCCAGATTGAGTTCCAGACGGGAAAATTCTTGTTCCGCTGCTATCATTTCAACATCATCCGGCCTGCAAGCCGGCGCTTCATCAAACATAAAAAAACAAAGTCGGGACCGTAAGCCGGTTTCTGTTTTTAATCCTGTCATTTATCTGGCGCAACCTACCCCCCGGCATCGGGCGGACCACCCTCATATCACCGGTATATTTGGTCTTGCAGGCCCCGGCGTCGTACCCCGGCGCCATCGCTGACGCCGACCGTGAGCGCTTACCTCACATTTTCACCCTTACCTCCGGAGAATTGGCTCCACTCCGAAGGCGGTTGTTTTCTGTTACGACCACCACAAGATTGCTCCTGTCTGTGCTTTCCACAGCGGGGTGTCCTGTCCTGTCCGGACTTTCCTCCCCTCCCGCAAGCGGGAAGAGCGACAGGACGTCCCGGCTTTGTTTCATTATGCAAAGGTACACTTTTTTCTCAAAAACCCTATCGCCGCTCTCCGAAGATGGCGCTGCCGATGCGTACCATCGTGGAGCCGCACTCCACCGCCAGGGGATAGTCCGAAGACATGCCGATGGACAGCGTCTTGAAATCCTCCAGTTCGGGGAAAATATCCCGCATCTGCTCCATACAGGCCCGGACACGGGTAAAGTCCGCGACAATCTGCTCCTTATCATCGGTGTTGGTCGCCATGCCCATCAGGCCGCAGAAACGGATATGCGGCCAGGCACCGTCCCCCACAGCCTGCAACAAGATATCCAGGATTTCTTCCTCATAAAAGCCCTGCTGGCTCTCTTCCAGGGCCACGTGCATCTCCAGCAGGACCGATACTTCCCGGGATGCGGCCGCCGCCCATTTCTCGATGGCATCGAGCAGATGCCGGCTGTCCACGGACTGCACCAGGCTGACATAAGGCAGCACAAGTTTGAGTTTGTTGGTCTGCAAGTGGCCGATGAAATGCCACTGCAAGCCATCCAGGTCCGCCAGCGCCTGCACCTTCCCGGCCAGTTCCTGCGGCCGGCTCTCGGCGAAAATGCGCTGCCCCGCCCCGTATGCTTCGCGGATGGCATCGGCCGGATGGAATTTGGAAACGGCCACCAGCGTGACCTGCGGTGGCAGTTGGCTTTGGATGTTTGCAAGTTGCCGGGCTATCATCATTCGCGTGGTATTGATAAAGACCGCCGCTTAGCGTCTTTTGGCCTGGGCCTGCTGCATCTTCCGGGCCTCTTCCAGACGCTGCTCCCACTTGGATTTGACGGGAGGACGCTTGTAGGACTCTTCGATCTGCTTGCGGATTTTCTCCGGCTTGACCACCCATTTCTTGATGATCCAGGTCTGGAGCATCGTGAGCAGGTTGCTGACGAAATAATAGTAGCTCAGACCGGCGGAGAGGTTGTTGCAGATGAAGAGCATCATAATCGGCATCATCCACACGGTCATAAACTGCATACTCTTCATATTCGGGTCGGTGGACATCTGCGACGAGGTCATCTTGGAATAGAAGAACATCGTCACAGCCATCAGCAGGGCGAAGAGCGAGATATGGTCGCCGTACAGGGGGATGTTGAAACCGAAATCCAGGATGGAATCATAGGTACTCAGGTCATCCGCCCAGAGGAAGCCCTGCTGACGCAGTTCGATGGATGCCG